>CAMXQV010000001.1 GCA_947245515.1 uncultured Clostridium sp.
GTTTGTGTTTTATCAATTAAATTTATTGCGAAAAATTTTTATTCCTCAAAGCTGTTGTTCGTGGATGGAGAAAAAAATTATGATTTAAATTATAACTTTTATTCTTATTACAAAAATTAATAAACAAAGATTTTTTTCCTCTGTTCTTAGAATAATCTCAAAAATTAATAGTCGCTGGTTTTTTCCTCCGTCCCCAAAATCCTTATTGCTCTAATTCTATTACTGCGTGTATTGTATTATTATCTTCGCTTTTTATTGTTATTACATTTTTGTTTTTTTCTTTTGTATAATAGCAATATATTTTTTCTCCTAATTTTATTTCTTTTTTATATACAATTTGTACTTTATTAAAAGGTCTTTGCTCATATACATCCTCTGGTAAGGTTTCATAGGCTAGGTCTAAATAGTATAAATTATGCATATGTTTGTTTAGATCTATATCTTTTCTTTTAACCTTGTATTCTATTTTTGAATTATATTCAGTTGGTATTTTGATTTTATCTAGTCCTTCTGTAAATACTTGTTGCTCTTCTGGATGATACTCTTCCATTATGTTGTCTGTTATTCTTTCTAGTTTTCCCTTTGATATGTTCATTAATACCCATTTTGATGTTGCTATTGCACATTTTTCTCCTTTTTGATTATATATTTCATAGTCTCGATAAGTGAAAAATTTGTTTATTCCTCTTGCCCATGTATGTATTTCTAGTTTGTCTCCATATTTTGGTCTGTTTTTTACTTCTAGTTTCCAGTCTAGTAGTATCCAACTTAATTGTGTTTCTTCTATTTGGTTTACTCCATATCCTGCAGTGTCTGAATGATATCCTCCTATGTCTTCTAAGAATTCTAATATTGCTCTATTTTTTATTTTATTATTTTTTCCTATATCTTTTAATCCTATTTTAAATGTTTCTGAATATATCATTTTTTTTGTATTCCTTTCATTTTCTTATTATTTAGATATTATAACAGAACAAATAAGAAAATCAAAGATTTTCTTTAATTTGTTCTCGCCCGATTTGAGTTTTCGACTGTAAGGAGAAAATCTCAAAGGGCTAGCGATTGTAGCTTTTATACAATAGGGAAGTATAACTTTCCTATTGTATAAAAAATCAAATTTTAAAACTTACTTTATAATTTTCTTTGTCTTATAAACTAATTTTTTACCTAGTTATAAAAAAGGAAGTAATTGACAATAAAACATAATTTATGTTAAAATGCAATCATTGGTTTTATGTAAATCATAATAAGATTTACATATGAATAGTAGAGATAATTATAAAGAAAGGAAATAAAAATAATGAAAGATGCAGAAATTATAAGAGCAAAAATGATATTTTTAGGATTGGTATATTTTCAATCCTATGGAGGGTTTAATATAGATGAAATAGTAAAGAAGTTTGAAAAAGAATTTAAATTTTTAGAATTGAAACCTCTTGATGAACATATTGCAGGATATGCGAAAATGGATAATCCAACTATAGCATTATTTGCACAACTAGGACATGAATTAAATTCATTTGAATTTGATTCAAATATTAAATATTACAGAGGAGTATCACTTCATGAATTAATACATAAATTTCTGATTAAAAGAGATGAAAATGGACAAATAATAGGTACTGGATTATTAAAAATGGTAGATAGAAGTCCCTAATTTAATGAATATTTAAGAACAAGCAAAATAAATAGAACAATGGAACTTATTAGTCAAATTACCATGAAACTATTTCACGCTGGTTCTTATATAAATGAGTTTGGAAGAGGAGCTAACGAAGGATATACAGAATGGTTTAGAAAAAACATATTAAAAAATGATGAAAACATATCTTATGAGAAACTTACTCATATATTTGATATTATTCAAAAAAGATTAGAAATTAAAAATGGTAATGCCATTGAAATAATGAAAAAATTTAAAGATGGGAACTATAATTATATTTTTAACACTCTAAATATGTCTAAAGAAGTAGGAATTCTTTTTACTAGAATGCTAGACTTTATGTATGTAAGAGAAAATGAAAAAGAAATGTCAAAGAAATATTTAGAAGCAAAAAAACTGCAAGAAGAACTTAAAAGAGAAGGAAAGAATGAAGAATTATTAAGTACAACTGAGAATTTTTGCATGAATTTTGAGAACAACATTAGGAAATTAAAAACCTTTAAAAACTGTAAATCTGAACAAGACTTTCTTGATGAGCTTAATAAATTTGTTATAGATTGTGATGAAAATGAAACAGAACAATTAGAAACTATAAAAACAATAATAGAACGAGCAGATAGCAGACAAAATAGGAAATTAGAATTAACTGATATTAAAGATATACAAAAGGATATAACATCTAGTATCTTTGGTAATACTAATATAAATGACTCGAAAAATATTTATAAAAAAATTAGTATAAAAATAAAAAATTAAGTCAAGGAAAATATGACGAATTTGATAGATAATATTGATAGAACAAATCAGAAAGCCTTAATATTAGCATAGCTTTAACTTTTTTCTTTGGCTTTCTGTTAATTCGCTCGTGTACTAAATTTTCACTAGAAAATTTATGTACATGCAAAATTTATTACAATTTTTTTACTTACAGATTTGTACTATTTTTACTAACAGAATTATCCTGTTTCTTAATATTTCCAATTAAAATCTAATCTAGAAATTTCTTTTACAAACCTATCAAAATACTCCTTAACACAACTAGAAATCTCAATATAAACCTTATCCTCTTCTGGAAAAGAATGAATAGCAAAATGACTTTCTGCCAAAAGCCATAAACCAGTATAACCCTGACCCTCAAAAAAATGCTCTACTTTATTAACAATAGTAAAACCAGAATTAACAAGTAACCTTTCAAAATCTCTAACTAAGATACTCTCATCTTTATATTTAATCCAAGTATTAAAATTATACATCATAGCTTTCATATAAAATTCCATTCCTTTCTCGCTTCACTCTAAAGGCACACATAGTAATGAAAGATTTTGTTTTCTTTCAAACCATCACACACCTCACCAATTTTGAACTTCCTCATTATAATAGGTAACAAGAGAAGGCTTAAACATATTATTTTCTTGAACCATATCCAAATTCACCAATTCATCCTTTCCAAATAAGAACAAGGTATCAATATTATCTGCAGACAAATATCTAGTTTCAACAGACAAATTACTTCTTACGTTTTCTCCATTAAAAGCCATATTAAAACCCCACTCACCAAAAGTTGGAACTTGCAAATGATAAGGAAGTACCGTTTCAAATTGAGTTTTAATAGTTTTATTAATACACCAAAAGGATTTTTTAGCATAATAAGGGCTTGTAGACTGGCAAACCATAACACCCTTTTCTACTAAGTTTGATTTTATATAATTATAAAAAACATTAGTATACAATTTATTTAAACTTTCATTATTAGGATCTGGAAAGTCTATTATAATTACATCAAACTTTTTATCATTTTCTTGAACATATAAATAAGCATCTTGATTAACAATATGTAATTTTTCATCACTTAAAGAACCTTTATTTAATTCTACAAGTTGTTTATCAGTACTGCATAAATCTGTCATTTGCTTATCAATATCAACTAACACAATTTCCTTAACATCTTTATATTTTAGTGCTTCTCTAGCTGCCAACCCATCTCCACCACCAAGGATTAAAACCCTTTCATGAGACTTTGCATACAACATAGGAATATGAACTAAGGCTTCATGATATCTATATTCATCTGTTGAACTTAATTGCAAATTTCCATCTAAAAATAATCTTACGTCATCTTTATGTTTTGTCATGACTATTTTCTGATATTGAGTTTGTTCAGATAAGATTATATCGTCTCTATACAAGCCTTCCTCAATTTTATTTGTTAATAGTTTTCCAGTAAAAAGAAAAATAGTAATTATAACTAAACCTAATATTGAAATATTTAGAACTATTTTATATTTTTCTATATAATTTCTATACCTTAATATAATCAATAAGGCTACAAAAATATTAATACTTCCAACTAAAAGAGTTGTTGTTACAAAGCCTAATTTTGGAAATAATAATAAAGGAAAAGCAATAGAACCTATTAATCCACCAATATAATCAAAAGTAAAAATATTTGCCAAATTTTTTCGTACATTACTTTCATTATTTTCAATAATTCTTGTCAATATTGGAATTTCTAACCCTACAAATATACCAATTAAAATTATTAATATATACATTATCAAATCATATATTTCTGTATAGATATTAGCTAAAAATAAAACTAAACTTGAAAAACCTCCAAGTATACCTACACTCATTTCTATAAAAACAAATCTATTAAATAATTTATTTTTTATATACTTTGATAAGTATGAGCCAATCCCCATTGCACTCATATATAAACCTATTGTAATCGAAAATTGTGTAATGCTATCACCTTGCAAATATGAACTGATACTACTAATTATCAGTTCATAAATTATTGAACATATTGAAATTAATAAGGTTGTTACTAATAATAATCTTGCATCAAATTTTTCGTTTATTTGTTTATTTTTTTCTTCCATTTTATAATACACCACTCATAATAATACCTATTGCTATAAACATTCCTCCAATCATAATCCCAGCAGCCTTATTATGATTGTCTATTTCTTCTGTTAATTTAAAACTTTTTCTAAATATAAATTCTGTTAATTTATATCCAATAAAACAAAATATGATTCCTATTGCTACATATATAATAATTTCTATTAGTTTTGATAAAACTTCCAATTTATTTCCCTCCTACATAATTACTGTTCTTATAATAATGGCAATTGCTATAAAGATCCCTGCAGTCATAAATCCTGCACCAACATTTTTTTCTTTTAATTCTTTATTAAAGTCATATGGCACTGTTAAATCAAAGATATACATGCTAACAAGCATTAAAACAACACCTAAACCTGCATATATTATTGTATTTAGTATTTCTATCCAATTTATATTTATCATATTTAATCTCATTCCTTTCTAAGGCACAAATCTGGTTGAAAAAAATTATAATTATTTTTCAACCTTTTCCCTCCTATTTTCCTGAACTAGTTCCTCCACCAGATGATGTTCTACTATTTATACTTTTTTGTCTAGCTGAAGAAGCATAATTAGAATAAGTTGAACTTCTTCTTGTACTTAAAAAAGTATTATAATAATAACTATGATATCTTGAATGGTACATTGTTCCTGAATTATTTACATACTCCTTACTTGATACTTGTATATATATCTCTGATTTTTCTTTGTAGATATATGCAAATTCTTTTTTTGTGTGCAAGCCTATTCCATCATCTTCTGTATTTGGATTACTATCAATTGTATCTGTTATTTTATCTGGTATTCCATCTATAATATCTTTTACAGTTTCATCAATTGTAGAAAAAGGCGATTTATATACTTTTGCTTTTTTATTATTTACATTATTCGTAACTGATGTTACATAGGTATATTTTGATGTTTCTTTTTGTAAATATTTTTCTATTGAATTATTAGAATTATAAAATATACTTATTGTTATTGGAAGGAATATAATTAACATTAATATAATACATAAGGGGATTAGCTTTGTTTGTTTTTGATTATAACTTCCAAATTCGTTTGTTTGTCTACTGTTTTTAACTATTTCCTCTGTAATTTGAACTCTTTCCTTTTCTATTTTTGAACCTATACTTTTTTCAATTTCATCTTCCCATTTCTCTACTGACAAAATAGTCTTTTTATCTTCAGAAATATAATCAAAATATTCACAACTTTCATATTTATCTACATCTGCATCTCCAAAATAGTTATTAACAACTGCTCTCCCTTTTTCATATAATTCATATTTTGTATTTTCAATTGTTTGTTCTATTTCGTTTATATCTATGTTCATATTAGTACTATAGTATGAACTATATATATAATATTCAACTTGCTTATTTTCGTTTTCTTCTACTGTTAACCATTTATAGGTATAATTATCTGCTCTTATTTCATATTCTTGCCATAACCATGTATCTTCTTTATATTCAACCATGTTTACCACAGTGTATTTTATATTGTCTACATATAAAACTTGTCCTTTTTTTAAGTTCACCCTTTATTTTCCCCTTTTACTTTTTATCTTTCAAATTCCTTTAATATTTTTATATTTCTTAAACTTATTATCTTTCCTATACTAACTTCTATTTCGTCTTTCCATTTCTCAATTGATAATATTTTTTGGTTATCTACTTTACTTTTATATTCGTAATAATTTACTTCTTCCTTTAAACCTACATCTGTCATTCCATAATAATTTTCTACTTTTCCTATACCTTTTTCAAACAATTCAAAAGCTTCTTCTTGGATTGTCATATTCATTTTTATCTGTATATCTTTTGCTTCTATTATTTTATATAAAATTGCTTTTCCAGATATCTCTACATTTAGATAATGCCTTTCGGCATTATCTATTTTTTGCAATTTATATTCTATCCAATAAGAAGATTTTTCTATAAATTTAACTTTATTTAGTACTTTGTATTTTTCCTTTTCTATAATAAGGTATTGGTCTTGTTCCAATTCTAATAATTCCATAAGTTCTATCCTTCTAATATCCTGGCTTTTCTAATAATCTAAACATGTTTTTCTTGTATTCTTCTACTCCTGGTTGATTAAATGGGTTTACACCTAAGAGCATTCCAGATATTGCACATGCTTTTTCAAAGAAATATATTAATTTACCAAGATTTTCTTCATCTAGTTTTTCAATTGTTATTTGAAGATTTGGCACATTGCCAGATACATGTGCTTCTATTGTCCCTTCCATAGCCTTTTTATTAACATAATCTAAGCTTTTTCCTGCTAAATAATTTAATCCATCTAAATTATCATCATCTGAATTTATTTGTATATCAGAATTTGGATTTTGTATTGATATTACTGTTTCAAATAAATTTCTTCTTCCATCTTGAATATATTGTCCCATAGAATGTAAGTCTGTTGTAAAGTCTACTCCTGCTGGGAATATGCCTTTTTTATCTTTTCCTTCACTTTCTCCATAAAGTTGTTTCCACCATTCTGTAAAGTAATGCATTTTTGGTTCATAGTTTACTAATATTTCTATATTTTTATTTATTTGATATAATAAGTTTCTAGCTACTGCATATTGGTAACATTCATTGTATCTCACATCTGAGTCATTATATCTATCTTGTGCTATTTTTGCTCCTTGCATTAATTTATCTATATCTATTCCAGCTACTGCAATTGGAAGTAAGCCTACTGCTGTTAATACTGAATATCTTCCACCAACATTATCTGGTACAATAAACTGCTCATAACCTTCATTTTGTGCAAGAGTCTTTAGCGCTCCTTTTTCTTTATCTGTTGTTGCATATATTCTGCTTCTAGCTTCATCTATTCCATATTTGTTTTCTAACATTTCTCTAAAAATTCTAAATGCTATTGCTGGTTCTGTTGTTGTTCCAGATTTTGATATTACATTTACAGAAAAATCTTTATCTTCTAAGTATTCAATTAACTCATTTATATAATTTGGACTTAAGTTATTTCCTACATATAATATTTCTGGTGTTTTCCTTTGTTTTTCTGATAACATATTATAAAAAGAACTTGTCAAAGCTTCTATTACTGCTCTTGCCCCTAAATATGATCCTCCAATTCCTATTACTACTAAAACATCTGATTCTTCTTGTATTTTTTGTGCTGATTTTTTAATTCTTTCAAATTCATTCTTATCATAATTTGTTGGTAATTCTAACCATCCTACAAAATCTTTTTCATCATTTGCTCTGTTATGTAATATTTTGTGAATTGTTTCAACCTTTTCTTTATAACAATAAATTTCTTCTTTTTCAATTCCACTATTTTTTAAATTTAATTTGATATCTAACATTTTTTTACCTCTCTTTTCTTTTGATATTTATATTATATATAATATTTTTTTATTATTCAATATTAAATTTAAATTTGTGCCCTTGGGGACGGAGAATTTTGGCAATTTTATTATTCAATTTAAAGTGTGCTATTAAACGCTGAGGGCAAAAGTTGCCAAAATTCTCCGTCCCTATTGGCAAACTTCGTTCATGACCTTTGCTAAGTATTTCATACTATTTAAACACTGATCAAGTGTATTTCCTGTAGCTCCAACTTCGATAATACTTGCATATTTTCCTGTATGTTGATTATATCTAGAAGGTGTAAGCATAATGGGTTTAAACAAGCCTGGATACATTTCTTCTGCCTTTTCTTGAATTTTTATTGCAAATTTTAAATTCTGATTCCAATTTGGATGCCATAGACCACCAACATTAGTTCCAACTACAAACATTATTTGTGCTGCTTCCTCATTACCAATCTTAACAGTTGGTGCATAGTCATTTCTAGAACCAACTGCGTCTCTATGTACATCTATAATAATATCACTAGGAGTTGTTTTTAATATATTTTCTACTGTAGCTAAAGAACGAGTATATGAACCATTATAGGAAGGATAGTCATGGTAAGCTGTACTATGTACAACATTATAATTATACTGTTTTAGTTGATTTTCTAATTCTGTTCCTACTCTAACAACTGTAAAATTTAAATCTGTTGTTCTGTAACTTCCTGTAGGATTATATTGATATTTTTCACTTGCTGTATAACTTTCACAACTATGTGTATGAAATAATACTATATTTTTATTTTCAATTTTGATATCTGGAGTTAACATTTCTTGAGTTAGTGGAGTTTCTGTTTGATTTCTTATTTTAACTTTTCCATACTGTGCATTAAAGTTCTCTTGTATTGGATTGTTTGTTATTACTTGTGTATTTAAACCTGTTTCGGCTAATTTTGTTTCTTCTGGTTGCTCTATTTCTTCTGCTATAGTTTCTTTTGTGCTGGCTATTTTAGCTTGTTTCTCTTCTATTTTTTCAAGACCACCTATTGTACTAATCTGTTTTTTCAATAAACCCTGTAAAAGGTCACTTTTAACTTGTTCATTTTTTTTTGATTTTTCTTCAGTTTCCTGTTTGTTTTCTTCTTGTATTTGTGATATTACTGGCATTACAGTATCTATACTTTGTAACATATTGCTTTGTGATATTGTTCTTATTTTACTTTCTACTTCACTTGCAACTGAATTTTCTTTTGTCTGTTTAAGAGAATATTTTCCTATATATATTATTCCTAGCAGAAATATTATCCCTGCAAAAATTTTGGCAATATCTTTTATTTTTAATACAGTAACATTAAACATATTTTTCTCCTTGTCTTAAGTCTACTATATATATGTATATGCCTTTAGTTACTGTTTTATGACTTTTCTCCCTAGAATATAATAAGACTTTATCTTTACCACATTTATCTTCTAAAAAATTTAAAAAGCTAAATATCTAAAATATTTAGCTTTTTTGGTTTTTATCCTTTTTTTTTGATAAAACTACATATTTTTTTCCTTTTGCTTTTGCTTCAATATCATCTACCCATAGATAGGATAAAAAGGAAATTAATATAAATATAAAATCAATTATAATACATTTTGAAAGAATAGGAACAAATGCATTTAATTCTTCTGATATTGTATACCTTTGAAATACATGTACTATTAATATTCCCAAATACGCAAATAATACAAAAGCTGCAACATAACTATTTTTTATTTCTTGTGCTAAAAATATTAATAATACTGTAGCACATATCATTAATAATAATACAACTGGATTTGACATATTTAATAATATCATTTTTTTCCTCTTTTCTTTTGTCTGTAATAAAAATGATATTATTACCTTATATCATTTTTATTTTTATATAATATCAAAAATAATAATTTTTATCAAGAATATTTTTATTACATTTTTATTACAAAATCCTTAATATATTTTAATTTAATTTTGCTTCAATTAATTTAGCAATTTCAGTAGCTTTTTTAGTTATGTACTCTTGATTTTCTCCTTCTAGCATAACTCTTACTAGAGGTTCTGTTCCAGATGGTCTTATTAAAACTCTACCATTACCATCAAACTCTTTTTCTAATTCTTCAATTGCGTTTTTTATATCTATATCTTCTTTATAGGCATATTTTTTATCTGAGTTAACTTTAGCGTTTACTAGAGTTTGTGGATAAAGTTTTATTATGTTTGACAATTCAGATGTCTTTTTATCTTCTTCTAAAATTGCTTGAATTAACATTAATGAAGTTAATATTCCATCTCCAGTTGGATTATAATCTAATAATATAACATGACCAGATTGTTCTCCACCTAAATTATATCCTTCCTGTAGCATCTTTTCTAATACGTATCTATCTCCTACTTGTGTTTGATAGAATTGTAAGTCGTTTTCCTTTGTATATTTATTTAATCCTAAGTTACTCATAACAGTAGCAACTATAGTATTTTTATTTAATTTTCCTTTTCTTTTTAACATTTTTGAAATTATTGCTAAAATTTTATCTCCATCTATTTCCTCACCATTTTCATCTACTGCTAAGCATCTATCTCCATCTCCATCATAGGCAATTCCAAGACTTAGTTTATTTTCTATAACAAATTGTTTTATTTTTTCTAAATGTGTTGAACCACATCCATCATTTATATTAATTCCATTTGGATTATTATTAATTATTTTATATTTTATACCTAAGGTTTTAAATACTTTTTCTGCAACTTTATAGGTTGCACCATTTGCAGTATCTATTCCTACTATAAAGTCATCTCTTAAATATTTTTCAAGATTATCATCAAAAGTTTTTCTAAAGAAGTAAACATATTCTTCTATTAAGTCCATACTATATTCTGATACCCCAATTTTATCCTTTATTGCTGTAAGTTCATCTAATTTTCCAGATTCCATTACTTCTTCTATTTCTTCTTCTAAACTATCTGATATTTTTGTTCCTTTATTACTAAAATATTTAACTCCATTAAATTCATAAGTATTATGAGATGCCGAAATAACAACACCTGCATCTGCTTTTAATTTTCTTGTTAAATATGCAACTGCTGGTGTTGGCATAACACCTAATAATTTGACATTTGCTCCATAACTTAAGAAACCTGCAACCATAGCACTTTCAATTAAGGTACCCGAAATACGTGTATCCCTACCTATTAATATTGTTGGAGCTTTATTAGTATGTTTAGATAAAACATAGGCTCCTGCTTTTGCAACTTTGTATACTAATTCTGGTGTTAATTCAGTATTAGCTATTCTTCTAATTCCATCTGTCCCAAAATATTTTCTCATTTTACTTCCTTCCTTTCAGTAATTATTTACTATTATAAATTTACTTAATTAATTATTTTTCAATGCTTTTTAATTTTGCTCATAAACTTATCAAAATCAAAGCCACTTGCTATTGTAAGCTTTTCTTTTAAGGTTAATTTAATTTTATTCGGTTCATCCACATCTATTCTTTTATTTTGTAAAACTAGATTTGGATTTACAGTTGTTATTTTCTCTAATTTTTCTTTTCCAACTATTTCCTCTATTAGTTTTAAACTCTTTGGAATTAAGGGATATATACTATTTTCTCTATGGACATCACTTCCTAAGAAATTAATCATATTATTTTCTAGTAACTTTTTTATAATAATTTGTGCCTTTAGTCCATATTTTCCTAATATACTTCCATAATTTCCTTGCAATAGTACTCCTTTTTTTACTAAATCATATATTAGTTCTGGTTCTTTTTGCATATATGAATATCTTTCTGGATGTGCTAATATTGGTACTAATTTATTCTGTATCATTTCATATACTAAATTATATAAATTAAGTGGCTCTATATTCATAGGTAATTCAAATAATACATAACTTGTATTATTAATGGTTGATGCTCTTCCTTCTTCTAATAGTTTTATTATATTTTCTGATAAATATATCTCATTTCCTAAATATAGTTTTATTTTTATATTTTTTGATTTAAGATTTTCATATATAGCATTTAGCCAAACTTCTCTTTCTGGTGCATCTGTTTCATAATATCCTTCTAAATAGTGTGAGGTTGATATTATTGAATCAAAACCTACCTTCTCTGCTTCTTTTATTAAATTAAAGGTTTCTTCTATACTTTGTGAGCCATCATCTATGTTTGGTAATATGTGTGAATGAAAGTCTATCATTTTATTTAATTCTCCTTTTTCATAAAATCCTTCATTTGCCTTAACATTTCCTCTCTCTCTTCATCTGAAATTTTCTTTTTTTTAGTTGACTCATTTTTTTTATTTTTGCTCCCTCTATTATGCTTTTTATCTTTATTATTTTTTGTTCCATAATAATATGAACTTTCATATTTCTTTGTTAATATTGGCACTTTATTTAGTACTATTCCAATATCTTTTCCTCCAACATCTTTTATACTATCAATTACTTTTCTTAAATCATCTTTTTTAGTTTGTTTATGTGCAGCAATAACTATTGTAGTATCTACTGAGTTAACTAATACTAAAGAGTCAGTAACTAAATTACATGGTGTTCCATCAATTATTATTATGTTAAATTTTTCTTTTAAGTTTTTTATTAATTTGTTCATTTTCGGAGAAATTAATAATTCTGATGGATTTGGCGGTATGTCCCCAGCAGTTATTACATATAAATTTTCTACATCTGTTTCTTGAATATAATTTTCTTCTTTATTTATTTCTTTTTTATCTTCTACCTTTAATCCTATTCCAGATAAATAATTAGATAACCCAGGTTTTGGAGATACTCCAAATATATTGTATTGTCTACCTTTTCTCATGTCTGCATCAATTAATATAACTGATTTTCCAGCTTGTGCAAAGGTAACTGCTAAGTTAGCAGAAATCCAACTCTTTCCTTCGTTTGGATAGGTTGATGTTACAAGTATTACTTTTGTACTTTTTTTGTTATTCATAAACTGAAGGTTCGCTCTTAATATTCTAAAAACTTCAGATATTGGAGCTTTTGGTTCTTCATTTACAATTAATTCTTTTTTCATTACCTATTTCCCTCCCTTTTGCTTTTTGGCCTCGTACATAGGTATTGATACTAGAATTGGTAAATCAAACATTTTTTCTATTTCATCTGCTGATTTAACTGTTGTATCAAATATGTTTACTATCATTACAAATAATACAGATATAACTATTCCTATTAAACTAAAAGTTATTATATCTTTTTTATGGTTTATGTTTGATGGTGTTACTGGTACTTCTGCTTTACTGACTATTTGCACATTCTTTATATTGTATATGTCTGAAATTTTTTCTATAAAGGTATTTGCTAATTCATTTGCTATTTTACTTGAGTATTCAGCATTTTCATTTGTTACTTTTAAATCTATTAAGGAGGTATTCGATTGGGTTGATACTGATATGCTTTTTCTTAGATCTTCTTCCTTCATGTTAATTCTTAACTTTAATATTACTTCTTCTAGTATACTTTTGCTTTTTATTAGTTCTGTATATGTAGATACTAGTTTAGAGTTTATTGTTATTTCACTTGCTATTGCAGAGGTGTTGGTATTATTTTTATCATCTATTGTTGCTAATACTAAAGTTGTTGTTGCATCATATTGGGGTGTAACATATTTAGTTGTATAAATATATCCTATTGCTGTAAAACATAATATAATTAATATAATTAGTATTTTTTTTCTCCAAAATAACTTAAGTAACTCTATTAAATCTATTTCTTCCATATTTACTCCTTAACAATATTTAATATTTTAAATATGTATTTTTCTCTCCCTTATCTTCCTATTGAATAATACTCTATTCCATTTTCCTTCATTTCTTGTAAATTATAAATATTTCTTCCATCATAGATCAAAGGTGTTTTCATAAGCTCTTTATATTTCTCAGGTTTTATATTTTTAATTTCATCCCATTCTGTAAAAATAAAACAAATATTTGCGTCCTTTAAGGCTTCTTCTGGTGAAATAGTATAATTAATTTCTTTTGGATATAACTTTTTAAAATTATCTATTCCTACTGGATCATATGCATATATATTATCTGCACCACTTTCTAGTAATAATTTAACATTATCTTTTGAAGGTGCTTCTCTTAAATCATCTGTTCCAGCTTTAAAAGTCAATCCTAAAATTGCTACTTTTAAGCCCTTAAAAGTTATCATTCTTTCAGCAGCTTTTTTAAATAATTTTACTTTTTGTTCAGTATTAACATTTACAGCAGCTTCAACTGTTCTCAATTTATATCCATGTTGTGCTGCTAAATATTTTAATGCTTTTGTATCTTTTGGAAAACAACTTCCACCATATCCAATTCCAGCATGTAAAAAACTTTCTCCTATTCTAGGGTCATAACTCATTCCTCTTGCAACATCCTCTATATCTGCTCCTACTAATTCACACAAATTTGCTATATCATTCATATATGATATTTTTAATGCTAGAAAATCATTTGAAGCATATTTAATCATCTCAGCACTCCTTCTATTTACAGATACAATTGGCAAATTAAAGGGTTTATATATTTCTTTTAAAGTTTCTTCTGCTTTTCTGCTTTCAGTTCCTATTACAATTCTTTTTGCCTGTAAGGTATCTCTTACTGCATGTCCTTGTGCTAAAAATTCTGGATTACTTGCAACCTCTATTTTTACTTTGTGTACCAAAGAATCTTTTATAAATTGCTCAACTTTATCATTAGTTCCTATTGGAACTGTAGATTTTACAACAACTAAACAATCTTTTTCGATACTCTCAGCAATTTGTCTTGATACTGTTGCAACATAACTTAAATTTGCAGATCCATCAGGTAATTCTGGTGTTCCTACACCTATAAAGATTGCATCTGCATCTTTATACGCTAATTTATAATCTACAGTAAAATCTAATCTGCCTTCTTTATAGTTTTTTATTAATAATTCTTCTAATCCTTCTTCATATATTGGAGATTTTCCTGATTTCATTAATTTTACTTTGTTTTCATCCACATCAACACAAATAACATTATGCCCTTTTTCAGCAAAACATACTCCTGCTACTAATCCTACATAACCTGTTCCAGCCACTGCAATTTTCATATTATTTCCTTCTTTCTACTTATATAATTCTTGATTTTCTTTATACCAATTTATAAATCTTTTTATTCCCTCTTCAAAAGTTATTTTTGGTTCATATCCTATTAATTTTTTAGCTTTAGTTATATCTGCATAGGTTTTGTCTACATCACCAAGTTGCATTGGTAATTGCTTTATTTTAGGTTCTATTTTTAGGGTCTTTCCTATAACGTTTATCATTTCTTTTAACGATACTGGTGAGGAATTTCCTATATTTAATATTTCATATACCTTAGAATTATTCCTTGCATATTCACAAGCTTTTATAATTCCATCAACTATATCATCAATATACGTATAGTCTCTTGAAGTTGTTCCATCGCCAAACATTGGAATTTCTTTATTTTGTAACATTAATCTTGTAAATTTATTTATTGCTAAATCTGGTCTTTGCTTTGGTCCATACACCGTAAAAAATCTTAACATTATAATATTCATATCAAATAGTTTATGATATACATGTGTCATAACTTCATTAGCCTTTTTCGTAGCCGCATATGGGCTTATTGCATAATCTACTATCATATCTTCTCTAAATGGCACTTCCATACAATTTCCATATACACTACTTGATGATGCCATAACTAAGTTTTTTATATTGTGTAATTTCATTTCTTCTAGTATATTTTGTGTTCCAAGACAATTAACCTCTTGATATAAAATTGGATTTTCTATTGATGGTCTAACACCAGCACTTGCTGCCAAATGCATTACTACATCTATTTTATTTTCGTCAAATATTGATTTTATAGCTTGTCTATCTCTTATATCCTTTCTATAGATTTTATAATTTTCATTATTTAAAAATTCTAATATATTGTTTTCTTTAATCTTTGGATTATAAAAATCACAAAAATTATCTATAGTAATTACTTTATTTTTTTCTTTTAATAATTTATCTGTTAAACTTGAGCCTATAAAACCTGCTCCACCTGTAATAAAATATGTTTTCATATTATCCCTCTTTCTTTTTAATTATATTTAAAATATTTTTTATATTTACATTTTTATAAATGTACCTTATATTTAAAATTATATATATTAAAATACCAACAAATACTTGTATTAATATTCTTATAAACTTACTGTCTTTAATTAGCTTTCCAATTAATATTACTATTATAAACATTATTAAGGATTTTATAAGAAAAGTGCTTGAATCCTTCAAATATTTTTTTATATTTAATTCTTTTCTTAATACATAAGTTTGATAAAACATTACAACAAATTCTGCCATTATAGTTCCTATACATGCACCTAAAGATGCAAATTTAGGAATAAATATCAAGTTGGTTATAAAATTTACTATTGCTCCTAAAAATGCCGATATTATATATTCTCTATCTTTTTCTTTTGGAATTAAATATTGTGTTCTTATAACATTTCCCCAAGCTAAAAATACAACTGTTATTGATAAAAGTTGAATTAAATATCCAGATTTTTTAAATTCTTCTCCAAAAAAAACTATAGCAAAATCGTTACTAATTGCAATAATTCCTAAAACCATTGGAAAAGTTAAAAACATTATTAATGGCATTGTTTTTTCTAATATCTTTTTTACTTCATCTTCCTTTTTATTTGATAACATATTTGAAACTCTTGGTAACATTACAGTTCCAAGAGCAGTTATTATTGATAAGGGAACTTGTGTCATTTTTTCTGCATTTTCATAATATCCTACTTCTGTTACATTAGAAAGTAAACCTAACATGATTTTATCCATTATTTTATAAATACTAACTGCTATAACTGGTAAAAATAATATTATAGATGGTTTTAAATGTTTTTTTATATCTTTAAGGGAAATTTTAACAAATTTCACATATTTTCTTATAAAAGAAAATAAAATGACATTACTAAACATTGTACTTGCTGCTAAAATCGCTACATACTTCCAAAGATCTTCTGGAGTTTTTATTAAGACAAATATTAATACTAAAGATATTAATTTTATAACAATATTTCTTGTTATTGTTAATTTAAACTTTTCCATTCCAAAGAAAAACCAATTTATATCAAACACTGATGATATTACATACATAATTTGTATTATAGCAATTATTTTATACTGACTTTCAAATATTAATACATATAATAAATATAAAATTACCATTAAAACAGAAATAATAACTTGTAAGAAGTAAATGCTCCAAAATTCTTTTGATAATTTTTCTTTATTATCTCTTATTTTTGCAATTGTTCTATTCCCATAATTATTTAAACCAAGCATAGCTATTATCATAAAATAATAGGCTATAGAATAAGTATATGAATATATTCCTATTCCATTTGCTCCTAATATTCTTGAAACATATGGTATTGTTACCAAAGGTAAAAATAATACTAACACTTGATACACAATATTATATATAAAGTTTTTTTTCATTTTTTATTTTACTACTCCTATAGATTTTGAATTACACTCTGTAGATCTTAATACAACTGTATTACATCCTATTATGGAATTTCTGCCAATAATTATATTTCCTAACAAAGCTGAGTTACAATAAATTGTTACATTATCTTCTAGCTTAGGATATTCATACACTTCTTTATATTTTCTTCCTATTGTAACATTTTGATATATTACACAATTATTTCCAATTTCGACACCTTCTCCTATAACAATTCCTACAGGATGTGGAAATAATATATTATTTCCAAGCTTTGCTTTATATGATATACAACATTTATATTTTTTATAAATTCTATAGGAACAAAAATTAGCTAATTTTTCCATACCCTTTTCATAAAAAAAATGTGCTATTCTATGTCTATATAATATTTTATCAGAAATCAAATATCCTGGTAATAATAACTTTATAAATCGTTTTATCCCCATAAGTTTCTCCTTAAATTACTCTATTATTTTCTAATCTTATATAATATGTTCAATAAGTTCTTCCCATCTCATATTAATTATTTTTGGGTTTACAAGTTCTGTTATTTTAGATGCATTATTTCCAATTTTTTCTCTTAATTCCTTATCTTTTAAAACTTTTACAATATTACAAGCAAGTTGCTCTTTATTCTTAACGTCTACTAAGATTCCATTCTCATTATTTTTAATTAAAGTTTTGGGTCCACCACATGGACAATTAGTTGATATTACTGGTACACCTAAAGCCATAGCTTCTATCAAGGCATTTGGCATACCTTCATAATTTGAAGACATTACAAACAAAGAACTAGTATATATCTTACTTTTAACATCATCAACCACTCCTAGTAATTTTACTTTATTTTCTAATCCTAGTCTTGTTATTTTCTCTTGTAATTCATCTCTTTTTAATCCTTCTCCATAAATATGAAGTTTATAGTCTTCTATTTCCTTATTTGCTATGTTAAATGCATCTATTAATAAATCAAAGTTTTTCTGTTCTGATAGTCTACCAACTGATACAATTTTCTTCTCTCTTATTCCTTTGTACGGATTACAAATAAACCTCTCATCTACAGGATTCAATATTATTTCATATTTTTTGCTAGAAAAATCAATTATATCTTCAAAATATTTCTTAGCATCTTCTGTTTGAAATACATAGGCATCTGCTTTAGGATATAAGCTTCTCATAATTATGTTATATATTTTAGAACTATATTCTATTTTGGGATCATTTCTATCACTTATAATTACTTTACTTTTAGGTTTGCTCAACATAGTAATAAAAGATGCTTCTGGTAAAAAAGAAATAATAATATCAAAATTATATTTTTTATTTGCCTTCTTTAATTCTTTTGTTCTTTTAAATATTTTAGGTATCCTTAGTATTTTTTTTAACAATTTATTTCCATTTTTAATACTTTTATTATTTGTTAAGCTTATTATATTAATATTTGAATTTAAATCATATAATATTTCTTTATTCGTAATAGTAATTATATAAACTTCATTGTTTGTTGAAAAATGATTTGCTAATATTGAAACAACCCTTTCTGCTCCACCTTTTTCCATAGAATTTATACAAAATGCAATTTTTTTATTTTTTAACATTGTCCTCTTTTACACCTTCTTCTCTAATATTAAATAACATAAATACTAAAATAGTTACTTTTGCAAATTCAAGATAATTTTCTATAAAACAACTTAAAAAGAAAAATATTATAAATGCTTTTGCTTCATTATTTGAATTTTTTAATAGTTTATAAATAAAATATATTAACATAATTGTTCCGAAAATTCCATATTCTCCTTGTATTGTAATAATAGAAGAAAATGGGGAATACATAGTTCCTTGCCCTTCTTTTAAATTATATCTTATATATTTTTTTAAAATATACTTTTCAGTATAATCTGATATTGAAGGTTCAAAAAACTTTTCATATGAATCTATATATTTTCCTGTACAAGTCATAGCAGCTCTTGAAGAATATTGACCTATTCCATTACCTAAAAAGAAAAATTTTGCATCCTTTTGTGGGATTTTTAAAAATGTGTCTTCATATGTTTGAATTTTAATTATATTATTCTTCAAATAGTTAAAATCTGTTAAATTAACTAAATAAACTCTAATCCATTGTGGAGTAACTATAATAAAAACTATTATTCCTATCATAAGAACCATCAAATTAATTAATTTATTTTTTAACTTCTCATTAAAAAATGATGTTATAAAGTATGATACCATAAACATTATAATTAAAGCTATAGAATTTGTTAAAATAGCCAATAGTATTACTAGTGCTATATATATATAATCAAATTTATTTTTAGTTTTTTTATAATCCATTTTTAAAATTAATAAAGAAAAAATCATGAAAAATAAAAATATATTTCCCTGATGATAACCAAAGGTTCCAACTACCCAATCATTTGCTATAGAATTTTTAACCTCTGATAAATGAAATATAAAAGATAATGTAGTCGTAATTAATTGAATTATTATTAATTGTTTATCAAATTTAACAAAATTAACTAATTCTTTTGTTAAATCTTTTTGAGTATTCTTAGTAATATAAATAACCAAAAATATAGATAAACTATATATTAGAGTAAATAATAAATTTATTGGTCTAAATTGATGAGCAATTATATTTATTACTATTAATGTAATAATAAATATCTTTTCATTATTAAAACTAATCTTTCTATTTTTTATAAATAAAAATAGACTAAACAAAAATAATACTAAAATTATAATATAATTGTTAGGAATAATTATACTATAAATTAAAATTTTATAAATATAATATATCTTTTTAGTTTTAACATATTTAATAATATTGCTAACTGCTGAAAATAAAAATGCTATATATATTACTATGTTTATATCTTTAATACCAATTAAAATTCCACCTATTAAATATAACAGTAGTTCTATAAAATATAAGATATCCTTTTTTTCTTCAATATCCTCTTTTCCTACTAAGCTTGTATTTTCCATTCTATTCTCCAAATTCTAAATAAATTTTTTCGATTTTTTTTATAAATTTATCTATTGTAAAATTATTATAGAATATTTCTATAGATTTTTGTTTCATTATTTCGCATTTTTGTTTATCCTTTATTATGGTTAATATTTTATTTATCATTTCTTTCTTATTTCCTAATTCCACTAAATATCCATTTAAATTATCTTGAAGCATTTCCTCTACTCCTCCACATTTATATGCTAATATTGGGTTTCCTGTAGCCATTGATTCTAAAACAACTGTTGGAAAAGAATCCTTTTGAATGCTTGGTAACACATAAATATCAAAGAATTGATGTAATTCAGCAATATCTTTTCTAAATCCTACATATTTAATATTTTCTTCTAAATTTAAGTCTTTTATTTTTTTCTTTAATTTTTCAATTCTCCATTCTTGTCCAGAAAATGCATCTCCAACAATTATTCCATAAATATTATTATTTTTTCTAGATAATTCATAAACAATATCAATAAAATCCTCTTGTCCTTTTATTGCATTTATCCTACCAATAGTTCCTAAAATAAAAGACTTATCTTTAGGTATATTAAATTCCTTATATAAATAATCTATATTATATTTTGTCATAAACCTATCTGCTTTAATCCCATTATATACTACTTCTATATTTTTCTTCTTATTTTTAGTAATATTCTCAATATGATTTTTAACAGATTTTGAAACAGTAATAACTTTATTAGAATTTTTAATTAATAAATTGTATAATATTTTACTTACTATTGCTGGTTTATCAATCATTTCGTGAACATGAGTAATAAGCGGTTTATGTATCTTTTTGCTTACAGCAATTCCTTCTAATACCGCTATTGTATTATTATGTATTAAATCGACATGTTTTTCTTTTGCAAATTTAGCTATTTGTTTTACTGAAGAAAAATAACCAAATAAATAACTAAATATTCCCTTAAAGTTAAAATACTTTCTCCTAACAATTGGATATTTTATTATTTTAGTTTCTATATTATTTTTATTTAATATCTCTACTAATGGTCCATCACATGGAAGAACCACTATTGGATTAAAGCTTTCTTTATCTAAATTGCATACTAAATTTAACAAAATTTGATCAGCACCATATAATTCAGCCCCTAAATGTAGATATAAAATTGTTTTCATATTTCTTAATTATTTTCTCCCAACTATAATCATCTTCTATTCTTTTTTTAGCCTTTTCAGATATTTCTTTTATTTTATTTTCTTCTAGCCTATCTGTATTACTAATAACCTTTGACAAATTTCCTTCTTCTTTATTCCAGTATATTGCTCCTTCCTGTCCAACTTCTTTGTTAAAACCAACATCTAGCAATAAGTTTAATTTAGTTGAAGCTAGAGCTTCCAATAAAGATGGATTAGTTCCACCTACTTCATGACCATGAATATATCCATATGCATTTTCTCTTATCTTTTTAATAAGTTCTTTATCATATACTGTTCCAACAAATTTAATTCTACTATCTTTCTCGAAATCTAATTCTTGTTGTAATTCTGTATAAAATTTATTTTTTTCAACATTAGTTACAATAACTAAATCTTTTTTTGTAGCTGATTTCATAAATTCTTTAATTATAGTTTTATAATTATTTTCAGGAACAAATCTACCTACTATTAAATAATATTCATTTGGTTTTACATTTTTTATATTATACCAATCAAGTAGCTTTTGATCCTTATCTAACAAAGAACTTTTTTTTGTATCAGCTCCATAGGCTATAAAGGTAGTTTTAGGATTATATTTTTTATAATCTTCTTTTATATATTTTTCAATATTTATTGAATCACATATTAATAAATCAGCATGTTTTACCATTAACTTTTCTGATATCTTCCAATATTTTTTTATTAAAGTATTCCATTTTGCTCTTTTCCATTCATGTCCATCTGGATTTACATATAATTTAATTCCTAGTTTAGCTAATTTTCTTTTATAATGTGATATAAATGGTCCTATTCTACATGCCAATACATATACTATTCCATCTTGTATTTTATTATTTTTTATATATTTTATAGTATCTTTTAATGCTTTTAAATCATAAAGTATAGCCTTAGCAGGTCCAATATTTTGGACTCTTACACTAAAGCATCTTGAATTATTATATTCAAATTCTTTACTTTCACTATTCATGCATGCTACATGATATTTTATTTCTTCGTTTATTTTTTTTTCTGTTAATTTGTCTACAAAAGTCTCAAACCCTCCATATTTTGCTGGTATTCCTTTTGAGCCTATTATAAATATGTTTTTTTGTTCCTTCATATATATATTACATTGCTCCTTCTTTTCTGAAAATTTTTAATATTGTTTTTATAATAATCTTTATATCAAACCATAAAGTTCTATCTTTAATATATGCTACATCCATATTTATTCTTTCTTTAAAGCTTTTTGCATTTCTACCATTTACTTGCCAATATCCAGTAATTCCTGGCTTTACTGAAATAATTGTTTTATAATTATCTTCCATATCTTTTATTTCTCTATGTAAATATGGTCTTGGACCTACAACGCTCATATCACCTTTTAATACATTTATAAATTGTGGAAATTCATCAATACTTGTATTTCGCAAAATTCTACCCAATCTTGTTATTCTTGGGTCATTTTTTAACTTTTTATACCTTTCATATTCTTTTTTTGCTTCTTCGTTTTCTTCCAAATATTGTGCTAGTTTTTCATCTGCATTCATTACCATGGTTCTATATTTATAAATTCTAAATTCTTTTCCATTTTTTCCTATTCTTAATTGTTCATAAAATAATGGTCCATCATTTTCTTTTTTTAGTACTTTTAAAAAATAAACACATACTGTTATTGGAATTAATAATAAAACACCAATAGTACCTATAAATATATCTATTAATCTTTTACATATTTTATAAAATACTTTTTTATTTTTTATTTCTTCTGTTAAATTAGTCTTTTGAACTATAATTGCATCTCTAGAAATAACATTATTTTCACTAATATTTACATTCATTTTCAATTTTCCCCTTATTGAAATTTATTATTAATAAATTAGATAATGTCTCTATTTATTTATATTTATGTAATATTTTTAATTACACTTTTCTACTATTTTCATTATACTATTTAACCTATATAATGTCAAACAATTTTCAACTATATTTGACATTTTTATGTTTCTTAGTTACTACTATTTTTAATAATAGTAATATTAAACACATTCCTGAGGCTACTCCTATTGTATCTATCATTACATCTGTTACTTGAGCTGATCTACCTGGTATAAAACTTTGATGGATTTCATCTGAACTTGCATATAAAATTCCAATTATCATTGTAATATAAATTCTTTTCTTTTCTTCAATATTATATGTACTTATTAATCCCATAAGAAGTAGTCCAAGTATTGTATAGATTGAAAAATGTGCAAGCTTCCTTATAATTACTTCCAAGCTATTCATTATATTTTGATTTTCTTCCTTTGATGTTTTTAATATTTTTTCTACTATTATTTCTGTTACTTTTTTACTTAAACCACTTGATTTTTCTCCATTTTGACTCGAAAAACCAAATATTATATAAAAAATTCCTAATAATGATATAATTAGCACTATTCTTAATATCTTTACTTTCATTTTTCAACCATCCCTTTTCTACAAAAATATGATTAGAAACCCTTCTAATCATATTTTATAATTTATAAGTATTAAGTTTAGACTGGAATAATTGTACTCTTTTATTTATTTTCTATATCCTGTCTTAGAGATAATACTATTACTTATATTTTTTACTTCATTAGAGACTGTGTAATCTGAATCTCCAAAGGCTTCTTGATGTAATTTTAATACATTACTTTCTAAAGTAACTGGTACACCATACCATCTATCTAAAGTTATACCTTTTGTTGAATATGGCCATCCTATGCTTTGACCAATTTTAAAACTTGCAGCACTTGGCATCAAAGCAAATATATCTCCAGCTGAAATATTTGTATATACTTTTGGTAAAATAAAATCTACAAAACTGTTTAGTTCTCCAATACTCTTAGTTTTTAATTTATTTGCCATTGCTTCTATTACAGTTCTCATTCTTTCTGTTCTTTTATAGTCTCCTCCTGCTGTATACCTAATTCTAGAATATGCTACTGCTTGCACTCCATTTAAGGTTTGTCTTCCTGTTGATGGAACTTTTGCGTTTGATTTTCCAGTTACTTTTGCAGTTTCAGCAATATAAGAATTTAAATATTTTAATTCTTCATTTGTTTCTACATTTATTGTTACTCCACCTAATTTATCTACTGCTTCTGCAACTGAATCAAAATTTACTGTAACAAATTCTTTTATATTTAAGTCTAAATTTGTATTCAAGGTTTTTATTGCTAGTGGTGCTGAACCATAAGAATATGCATGTGTTATTTTGTCTAATCCATGTCCATCAATTTTTACATAGGTATCTCTGTATACTGAAATAAGCTTTATATCTTTTGTTTGATTATTTATACTTGCTATTATTATACAGTCACTTCTATTTCCTCTCTCTAAATTGTTATCTCTACTATCTACACCAAAAATAGCTATATTTCGATATCCTGATAAGTTTTCAGCTGCTGCTGCTGATACTCCTAAGTCTTCTGAACTTAAATCTACTGTTTGCATTTTGCTTAATTTATCATGTATAAACCAATAGATTGTTCCTACTAATATTGCTAATATAATTACTAATACTAATACTATTCTTCCAAAGATTTTTAGTCCTCTTTTGTTGCCTTTCTTGTTCTTATTCTTATTATTTCTTGTTCTTCCTCTTTGTGGTTCCCCTTCATATCCTTTTCTAAAAGCTCTTGGTACTTCATTATCATAATCTTCAGTATATCTTCCAGCCATTTTTATTCCTCCATATATTTAACTTTTTATTATTACATAATTATTATACTATTATTCTTTTTTATTTACAAGCATTACTTTTATTTTTTAGGATAAAATTCCATTATATTATTTATCCTTTTATTTATAAGGTTGAAATAATAAAAGGAAGCTTTGTATAATACTTCCTTTTATGAACTTATTTACATTTTATTTGGCATATCTATTCCAAGCAAATTTGCCCCACTTTTTAATACTTTTCCTACTGCATAAGTTAAATAAATTCTTGCATTTTGGATTTCAATATCTTCTCCTATAATTTTATTTTCATTATAAAAAGAACTATATGCCTTTGAAAGTTCTATTAGATATCTTGATAAAATTGATGGTTCATTTTTTTCTGTTACTTGAATTAGTATATCTTGAAAATTATATATCATCTTTAATATTTTTTGAGAATAGCTATCTGTTAGAATACTAACCTCTATCTCTTTTAGCTCTGGCAATTTTTCAGCTTTATCTAAAATACTCTTTGTTCTAACATAAGTATATTGTATATAAGGTCCAGTCTCTCCTTGAAAATTTAATATTGTATCCCAATCAAAGATTTCATCTTTAACTCTACTATTTGATAAGTCATTAAATATAATTGCACCTATTCCAACTTTTTTTGCTACTTCATCTTTGTTTTCAAGTTGCGGATTTTTTTGTTCAATTATTTGTTTTGCTCTTTCAATAGACTCCTTAAGCAAGTCTTCTAATTTTATTACATTTCCTTCTCTTGTTGACATTTTTCCTGTAGGAAGTAAGACCATTCCAAAAGAAACATGTTCTAAGCCTTTTGTATATTTTTGGTCTAATCCAAGTAGTTTAGCTACTTCAAATACTTGTTTAAAATGTAACACTTGTTCATAAGAAGTTACATACAAAGCTTTATCAAAATTATAGTTTCTTGCTCTATAAAGAATTGCTGCTAAATCTCTTGTTGCATAAGTTGTAGAAGAATTTGATTTTACTATTATACATGGCGTATTTATCCCTTCTTTTTCTAAGTCAATAATTTTTGCACCTTGTGATTCTTCTAATCTACCTGATTTTTCTAATATTTCTATTATTTCTTGCATTTTATCTGAATAAAAAGCTTCTCCATTCCAAGAATCAAATTTACTACCTAATAAGTCATATACTTTTTTAAATTCTTGTAAACTTAAGTTTCTAAATCTTTCCCATATTTCTATACAGTATTTATCACCATCTTCTAATTTTTTAAAATTATTTCTACATTCCTTTAATGCCTTTTCATCTTCTTTGCATAAATTGTTTATTCTAATATATATTTTTGTTAATTCGTTTATAGGATCTTGCTCTATATTGTATTCTTTTCCCCATAGTTTATATCCTTCTATCAGCTTTCCAAATTGTGTTCCATAATCTCCTAAATGGTTAATTCCTATTGTATTATATCCTAATTTTTTATAGATATTATATAAGGCTGCTCCTATTACTGTTGAACGTAAATGTCCTATATGGAATGGTTTTGCTATATTAGGTGCTGAGTAATCTATAACTATATTCTTTCCATTTCCAATATTGAATTTTCCATAATCTTCCTTTTTATCAATCTCCTTTAGCACTTCTAAAGCTAAGCTCTCTTTTTCTATATAAAAGTTTAAGTATCCACCTGATATTTCTACTTTTTCTATCTCTTTTATGTTTTCTATTTGTTCTTCTATTTTTACTTTTATTTCACTTGCTATAATATTTGGAGCTTTTTTTAATTCCTTTGCAAGACTAAAACATGGAAATGCATAATCTCCATTATTTGAAACCTTTGGTATTTCTATATATTTTTCTAATTCTTCTTCCTTAAGGTTAATTATTTTTGATATTTCTAGTGCAATTATTTTTTTAAAGTTTTTCATCTGTTATCTATTTCCTTCCTTTAGGCACAAATCTGGTTAGAAAAAAATTTAAATTATTTTTTAACCTTTTCCCTGATTTTTTGGTTACTGATTTTTCTCTATATAATTCCAACTATCTTTACACATATCTTCTAAGGTTTTCTTAGCACTCCATCCTAGTTCTTCTTTTGCCCTTTTAGGATCTGCATAACAACTTGCTATATCTCCTGCTCTTCTTGAAACAATTTGATAAGGTACTTTTTTTCCAGTTGAATTTTCAAAGGCTTTTACCATGTCTAATACACTATATCCTGTCCCTGTTCCTAAATTATAAATGTATAAACCTTTTTCTTCTTTGTTTAATTTTTCTAAGGCTAATACATGACCTTTTGCTAAATCAACAACATGTATATAGTCTCTTACTCCTGTACCATCTGGTGTATTATAATCATCTCCAAATATAGACAATTTCTCTAACTTTCCAGATGCTACTCTTACAACATATGGCATTAAGTTATTTGGTATTCCTTGTGGTTCTTCTCCAATTAGTCCACTTTCATGTGCACCCACAGGATTGAAATATCTTAATATGCAAATATCCCAAGTATTGTCAGATACATAAAGGTCTTTTAGTATTTGTTCTATAAATAATTTGGTTGTTCCATATGGATTTGTTGTTCCTCCTGTTTTACATTCTTCTGTTAATGGTATAATTTCTGGATCTCCATATACTGTTGCTGATGAACTGAAAATGAATTTCTTACATCCATACTTTCTCATTATATCTAATAAAACTAAACATCCTGATATATTGTTTGTATAATATTCAATTGGTTTTTGTATAGATTCTCCAACTGCTTTATAACCTGCAAAGTTTAATACTGCTTCTATTTCATTTTCTTTAAATACTTTTTCTAATTCTTCTTTATTTGTATAGTCTATTTCATAAAATTTAAAATCTTTTCCTGTAATTTCCTTTATTTTTTCTAATACTTCTGGTTTGCTATTTGAAAAGTTATCAATTATTATAATTTCTTTACCAGCATTTAATAATTCAATAGCTGTATGACTTCCTATATATCCAACTCCTCCTGGTAATAATATAGCCATTTTTTACTCCTACCTTCCTTTTATTTTATTTTGTTTTGTTCTTGTTGTTTGTATTCTGCATATTCATCTAATACTTTTAATATTTCTCTATTGAAAAGATTTCTTTTATAGTTTCCTTTAACATCTGTTTCTATAAAATATCTCAACCTAGTTAAATTCATATATTTATGTCCTAATCCACTTTTTATTTCTCTCTCACTTAAATTTTGATTAGTTGTATCTATATTTTGACCTGTATGTATTTCATAAAATACTGTTTTTGTTAGTTTGTTTATTTCTCTTCCTGTTTTAGAATCTGGATAATTTGCATCATAAGCTACTATTCCTAAAAAAGGCTCCCCCTATTTCATTTTCTGAAATTAGTATTCCTGTTTCCTCTCTTATTTCTCTTTTTAAAGCTTCTTCTATTGTTTCTCCTTTATCAATTTTTCCACCTGGTAATATATGTGCACCATCAGAAAATTCACTTACCATTACTTGTCCCTCTTTATTAAAAATTAATGCTCTAACTTTTCTAACTTCTTTATTTATATCATTTTTTCCTAAGTTTGCGTTATTAAATACAACTTTTTTCATCTTTTCTCCTTTTCTTATTTAAATACTAATATGATTTTAAACCTTAAATATTTTATAATATATTTAATATTTTTTCAATATTTTTATGTAAATATATTCAATTATTTTTTAACTTATTTAGATAGAACAAATCTGATTGTGTACAATATAAAAAAGGAACTGATAATTCAGTTTCCTTTAATTTTTTTAATTTCCATCCCATCTCTAGTGTCTTTAATTTCATAACCTTTACTATTAATTAAGGCTCTTAATTCGTCAGCTTTTGCCCAAGCTTTATTTTTTCTTGCTTCTATTCTTGCATTTATTAAATTTTTAACTTCTTCTGAAATTTCATCTTCCATTATATTTGAAGCTTTATTAATTTTTAAACCTAAAACAGAATCAAATTTTAGTAACAATTCAGCTAATTCTGGGCACTTAACTTCTTCTCTTACAACTTCCCAAACAACCCCCATAGCCAAGGGCATATTTAAATCATCATTAATTGCCTTATGGAATCTTTCTTCATAATCTTTAATAATATTTTGCTGAATTTTATCTTCTCCTTTAAGATGTAATTTATAGCCTTGTTTAAGTCTTTCTAAAGATTTTGAGGTAGAGTCTATTCCTTCCCAAGTGAAATTTAATTTATTTCTATAATGACATGAATAGCTAAATAATTTGTATACAATTGGGTCATATCCTCTATCTATCAAATCTCTTAACAAATAAACATTTCCAAGACTTTTGGACATTTTTCCACCATTTATTAGTAAATATTCTCCATGCATCCAATAATTTGCTGGTATCTTTCCACATATACCTTTACTTTGTGCAATTTCATTTTCGTGATGTGTAGGTATTAAATCAATTCCACCTGTATGTATATCAAATTGCTCACCTAAGTATTTTCTACTCATAGCTGAACATTCAATATGCCAACCTGGGTAACTTAGTCCCCATGGACTTTCCCATTTCATCAAATGATTTTCTGGAGCTTTTATCCATAGTGCAAAATCATATGGATTTTTCTTTTCCTTATCAACATTGATTCGCGCACCTGCTTTTTGATTATCTAATTCTAAGTTTGTTAATACTGGGTATTTGTCTAATTTAGATATATCAAAATATATTGCTGTTGATGTTTCATATGCAAACCCATTATCTATTAATTGTTTCACAAATACTATCATTTCTTGTATATGTTCTGTTGCCTTACATATTATTTCTGGATTTTCTATATTTAATAATTCTAAATCCTTAAAAAATAATTTAGTATAATGTTCTGCAATTTCCAAGGGAGTTTTATTTTCTTCTCTAGCAGATTTTAGCATTTTATCTTCGCCTTCGTCTGCATCTGAAACTAAGTGTCCCACATCAGTAATATTCATTACATGTTTTAATTTATAACCATTATATCTTAAGGTTCGTCTTAATACATCTTGGAATATATTTGTTCGCATATTACCTATTGTTGCATCTTTATATACTGTTGGACCACATGAATATATTTTCACTTCATTTTTATCAATAGGATTAAATATTTCTTTCTGTTTTGTTAAGGTATTATAAAAATATATTTCCATTCTTTCACTCCTTTATTTAATATTTAAGTCTGCTTTTTATTTGTATTTGTTGTTGTATTATTTGTTGGTTTTTTATTAGGATTTGAAGTTGTATTTGTATTTGTTTTATTTGTATTTGCTGTTGTATTTGGTTTTGCTACGTTAGTATTATTTTTTGGCTTTGTTGTGCTTGTATTAGTTGTTGTATTCGCTGGCTTTTCTTCTTTTGGCTTTTCCTCTTTTGGTTTTTCTTCTTCTTTTTTAGTATGTATATTACATACTGATGTTACTTTTCTACCGGAAGAACTACTTGCACCAATTGTCTTCCATAAATTCAATCTTTCTTTTGGTACTGCTGCACCATAATAATTAGCTTTTTTCTTTGGACAATATTCTGTTGCAATACTTCCTGATTCTTCACATAACAATTGTGAACCATGTCCTTCACATTTTCCTGGCATATTATCTTGAGTAAATATTTCTTGATAGGTAGATGAACATCCTGTTGTTGCTAAACATCCTGTCGTTCTACATACTGTAGCAGATACTATCCCATTTGGTTTTGTAAATCTAGAACCTGTTAAGCCTGTATGTATATCAGTCATAACGGCATCCCATATTAAACCGGCTGGATTTCCACCACTATACTTTACTTCCTCTTTACTATCATATCCATACCATGTTGCAGCTGAATAATATGGTGTAAAACCACAAAGCCATCTATCATTATCCTTATCTGTAGTTCCAGTTTTAGCTGCCACATCCATACCAGATATAGCACAATATCTAGCTGTACCACTTGCTCCTACTACTGGCTCTTGAATAATTGTTTTTGCAATATATGCATTTTGCTCAGATATTACTCTTCTTGTTTCTTGTTTTGGTGTTAATACAGTGTTCCCATTTCCATCTTCAACTTTTGTATAAAAAGTTGGAGTAATATATACACCATCATTTGCAACTGTTCCATATGCAGCTGCCATTTCTAATGGACTAACACCTTCTGTTACACCTCCAATTGCTATTGAGGTTGCTTGTTTATCCTGTTCTACTAAGGAGGTTATACCCATTTTTTGTAAATACTCTACTGATTTTTGAGGTGTTAGTTCTTTTACGATTTTTACTGCTGGTATATTTTGAGAGGTTTCTATAAATTGTCTTATATTAACTAAACCCCTAAATTTATTATAGTTTTTAGGAGTATATCCTCCAAAATCTGTTTTTACATCATCATATACTGTTGCAGCTGTTATTACTTTTTCTTCTAGAGCTGGCACTACTGCTGCTATTGGTTTCATTGAAGATCCTGTTTGTCTTATCATTTGTGTTGCTCTATTCCATCCAGCTCCATTTTTTTGTCCTAATCCTCCAGCAACTCCTACTACATTTCCTGTTTTATAATCTACAATTGCCATTCCAGACTGTGATGTTTGTGTTTTTGTTGGACTTGTAATTACATATTTTGCTTTAACATATTCCTCTTCAAGTCTCTTTTGTATTCTGTCATCAACTGTTGAATAAATTTTTAATCCACTACTGTATACATAGTTTTCTGCTAGTTGTCTTGATATATTTTTTTCGTCCATTACTTGATTTATAACTTGTTCTATTACTGCATCTGTATGGTATGAAAAGGTAGTTGAATCTATTGATGTTCCTTTGGTAAATACTAAACCATCTTCAACTTTTTTAGTTGCTGAATTATAATCCTCTTCCTTTTCTATATATCCTAATTCTTTCATTTTTCCTAAGACTGTTAAGGTTCTATTTTTTATTTTTTCTGCATTGTTTTTTGTCTCATCAAATGGGTCATAGGAATTAGGCGAGTTATTAATTCCTGCCATAAAAGCACATTCTGCTAAGTCTAAATCCTTTGCACTTTTGTTAAAATAATATTCTGCTCCTAATTCAACACCATGTAAATTTCTTGATCCAACAAATAATATATTTAAATATAATTCTAATATTTGGTCTTTAGATATCATTCTTTCTACTTGGTATGCTTTTGTCCATTCTTTTACTTTTCTAAATATTCCTGCCATTCCTGAAGATTCTTTATCTTTGGTTATATTTTTAACTAATTGTTGTGTTATTGTACTTCCTCCATAGGAACTATTACCTAATAAAGTTTTTACTATTGCACCAGCGGTTCTTTTTAAGTCTACTCCATTATGTTTGTAATATCTTTCATCTTCAATTGCAACATATGCTTTTGGTAAATATTCTGACATATCCGCAAGTGTTATTACTTTTCTTTTTTCATCTCCACTTAAGTTTGCTATTACTGCTCCATTTTTGTCTACTATTACACTATTTGAGGCTCCTATTTTTAATTCATCTTTTGTTATTTCGAATTCATCTCCAAATAGTCCAAAAAATATGCCTGCTATAATTCCAGCACCAACTACACATAATAATAAAAACAATATTATCATTATTTTTATTACTAGTCTTAATTTTGGATGCTTTTTATTACTTTTTTTCTTTTCCTTTTTATTATTTTTCCTTTCAGTTATTGGATCTTTATTTACTTGTTTCTCCTTTTCTGGTTGCTTGGTTAAATTATTTCTTTGTTGCATATTAATATTATTTCCCTGTGGTCTACTATTAACTTTATTCCTACTTGCTTGTTGTTTACTACTTATATTGCCTTTATTTACTGATTGTGGTCTGTCAGTTGCATTACTTTTGTTTCTTTGTGGTGGTCTACCTACATTATGTTCTTTAGATCCATTTATCTGATTTTTACTTTTTGTTTTGCTTCTTTGCTCTTCTTTTTGTGCATTTATTCTATTGTTTGAATTTTGAACTTTGTGTGGCTTTGCTCGATTATTTTTTCCATTATTTTCTGGCATTTAAAAACCTCCCCTTGCCAACTTTTTCTTTGACAAATTTATTATAGTATATTTTATAAAAAAAGAAAAGCTTTTCTTAAAAAATTTAAATAAATTAAGTTTTATATATTATAAAGTACTATTTGAAGTTCTTAGTTCTATTATTTTTAATCCATCTTTTTTTATTTTTTTCATAATTTCCCCAAAAGGCTGTTTATTATAGAATCTTGACTCATAAATATCTTTATTATAGTATTTATCATAATCTAATTCTTCAAGTTTTTCATTAAATTCTATATCATAGTCACTAATGTTTAATCCATTAAATCTCTTTTTATTTATTTTTATTTTGTCCTTTAAATTAATAATAATTGCTTCATCATAAATTTGATATTTATTTATCAACTCGGTTGGAAAATCAAAATTTAATATTATTTCTGATTTTATTAAACTTCTTTTTTTATTATTATTAACAATTAAAGCAATACCATAATAATCCATCATATTTTCTTCAGTCTTTTTAAACTTTTCCACATGATTTGTGACTATATTTACTCTTTTATATTTCCTTACTATTTTCTTAATAATTTCTAGTATTATATCTGATAAATCATTTACTAATATTGATATTCGTAAACTTTGTTTGTCCAGATTTCTCTTTTCTATTACATAATCAACAATTTTTTCAGATAAAACAGTAAATAGTTTTTTTCCATCCAAAATCTCATAATTATAGGTATATAAATAATTAATAATTTGTTCCTGTTGTTTTATTTTTTTACTAATTACTACCGTTTTACAATTTGTTTTAGTTAGAATTTTATTTGCTTTTTTTGCTAGTTTTTTTGCTTTTTTATTTGATATTTTTTTATCACCTAGTATAGGTAAAATTATTTTATCATGTTGTAATTTTACAATATTAAAAATATTTAGCCAAAAATTAGGCTTGTCACTTTCCTGAATATAATACATAAAAATCACTTCCCATCTATTTATTTAAATATATGAAAAGCTTTTTTTAATTATTCCATTTTTTAGTTTCAGATTAAATCTATGAAATCTCAAGAACAAAAGCAACATGATTAGAATATTTTTACCTTTTAACTTACTTACATGTCACGTTTTTGTTCGCCCGCAAAAATTCTGAAAGAATTTTCTGTGGAATGTGTTTTTTTCTATACAAAAAAAGAGATACTTATAAAACAATATCTCTTTTTAATAAATTATTTGATATAGTACCTGTTCCAATAAATACATCCTTATTATAAATACGATAAACTCCATCTTGTCTATTTTGAGTCAAATTTACTCCATTTAAAAATAGTTCAAGCTTTCTATCAAATAATTGTATATTATCACAAATTTCAAAAAAATCTTCAATCGTTATAATTTTACTATCTAACCATTCTTTATTTTCAAAATTCTCAGTTAATTCATCTAAAGGAATACTATCATCTATAGAAAAATCCCCTACTTTAATTCTATTTAAGTTTAACATAAAACCCACAGTATCTAATTTATTCGCAATATCTTCACACAAAGTTCTAATATAGGTTCCTTTAGAGCAATTTACTAAAAATTGTACTTGTTTTTCTTCTTTATTTATATGTATCAGCTCAATATCAAAAATCTCAATATTTCTTGGTAGTATCTCTACTTTTTCACCTTTACGTGCATATTCATAAAGTTTCTTACCCTTTACTTTAATTGCAGAATAAATTGGTGGAATTTGTTGTTGTTTTCCTAAGAAACTTTTTAAAACTTTTTCAATACTTTCATTATTTAAGGTTTTTTCTTCAACTTCTTTTTCTTCAATAATTTTCCCTTCAACATCCGCTGTTTCTGTCTTTTTTCCTAATTGTAATTCAACTTCATAAGTTTTATTATGATTAATTAGATATTTTGAAATTTGTGTCCCTTTTCCTATTAATAAAGGTAATACTCCTGTTGCCCTTGGATCTAAAGTTCCAGTATGTCCTACTTTTTGATTTAATAATTTTTTTACTTTATATACAATATCATGTGATGTACAAGCTTTTGGTTTATTTATTACTATAATCCCATCCATTTTTTCTCCATTTACTTAAACACTTTTTTAGTTTATACTTAAATATTTTAAAGTAATCTTTAAATAATTAAATTTTATGTTACAGTTATAATATAAATTATTTAAGAGCCTTTTTTACTTCCTTTAAAATTCTATCTTTTACTTGTTCAAGATTTCCTTGGATTAATGCTCCAGCAGCTCTTGGATGTCCACCTCCACCAAAAAGTAAACAAATATCAGATACATTAACATACTCGCTTGAACGTAAAGAAATTTTATATGCATCTTCATTTTCTTTTTGCCTAACAAAAATTGAAACTTCAACACCTTCAATCTCTCTACCAATTTCAACTAAGCCTTCATGATCACCTGGCTCGGCTCCTACTTCTTCTTCGTCCTTATTATTTATATAAGTAAAAGTTACTCTTCCATCTTCTAATAATTCTAATCTATCTAAAACTCTTCTTGTTAATTCAAAATTACTCTTTGTCTTTGTTCTTAAAGTTCTCTTATATATATCAGAAGTATCTACACCTTTACGTATTAGCTCTGCGGTAAATTCAAAGGTTTCAGGTGTAATGCCTCTATATTGAAATCCACCTGTATCTGTAATAATTCCTGTCATTATACATTTTCCAATATCTTTTGTTATATCAAATTCATAATATCCAAACATTCCTACTAATATCTCGCAACAAGCAGGAGATGCTGGATTTACAAAATTCAAATCTCCATACATCTCATTGCTACCATGATGATCTATTACTATAGTTTTTTTGGCATTTCTAAAATATTCATTATTATCAAGTCTTTTTAAGGTCGCACAGTCAACAGATATCGCCAAATCATAATTTTTTAAATTTGATTCTTTTTTAATTTGATTTATTTCAGGTAAAAATTCAAATAGCCTTGAATATTCTGAAATTATTACATCAGCTTTTTTTCCAATTTTATTTAACATTAATTTTACTGCTAAACTACTTCCAATTGCATCTCCATCAGGTGATTCATGAGTTAATATAACAATTGTTTCTGCTTTTTCTATTTCTTTTAATATCTCATCTAAAGTCATTTTATTCACCTTCTTTTTTTGGCATAATATCTTTTAATATGGCATCAATTTTAGTTCCATATTCTATAGAATCATCAAATTCAAAAATTATTTCTGGTGTATTTCTTAAATTAACTCTTTTAGCCAATTCAGAACGTACAAACCCTGATGATTTCTTCAAAGCTGATAGGGTTTCTTTAATATTTTTTGAATTTAAAATACTAACATATACCCTTGCATATTTTAGGTCATTTGTTACTTTTACTTTTGTCACACTAATTAACCCTGTTGCATTTGGATTTTTTAGTTCGTAACCAATAATTTGACTTAATTCTTTTTTATATTCTTCTTCAATACGACCTAATCTATTTTGATTTTCTGGCATTTTACCTCCTCCTTATCTTCCTTCTTCTTTTGATTGTCCTTTATTGTTATTTTCATACTTTCTATATTGTGGTTTTGCTATTGGATTTTTCTCATTTTGATTTTATTTGTTTGCTTCTCTTATTTTCTTATAAAATTCTTTTCTTGCTTCATTTTTATCCATAATTTTAACCTTCCTTTTTATATATATTTACCTTTTAATTTCTTCCATAACATAAACTTCAATAATATCTGCTTCTTTTATGTCATTATAATTTTCAATTTGAATACCACATTCAAAGCCTTTTGTAACTTCTTTAACATCATCTTTAAATCTCTTCAAAGTAGCTAAATGTCCATCATGTATAACAACATTATCACGTATAACTCTAACTCCTGCATTTCTTTCAACTTTACCTGAAAGAACATAACCTCCTGCAATAGTACCTACATTAGAAATTTTAAAGGTCTGTCTTACTTCAACATTACCTATAATTTTTTCTTCAAATTCAGGGTCTAGCATTCCTTTCATTGCTGCTTCAACATCTTCAATTGCTTGATAGATAATAGAATACTGTTTGATTTCAACTTCATCTTTTTCTGCAATTTCTTTTGCCATATTATCTGGTCTAACATTAAAAGCAATAATAATGGCATTAGAAACTTTAGCAAGAGTGACATCTGATTGATTAACTGCTCCAGCTGCACTATGAATAACTTTTACTTTTACCTCTTCATTTGATAATTTTTCAAGAGATTGTTTAACTGCTTCCACAGAACCTTGAACATCTGCTTTTACAATTAAGTTTAATACCTTTAAGTTTCCTTCTTCCATTTGTGTAAATAAGTTATCTAAAGTAACTTTTGTTGTTGCATTTATAGATTTTTCTCTTTCTTGACGTTTTCTTCTTTCAATTAAATGTTTAGCCATTTTTTCATTTTTTACTTCATAGAAAGTATCTCCAGCTTCAGGTACATCTGTTAATCCCATAATTTCAACAGGTGTAGATGGGCCAGCAGATTTTACACTTTTACCTTTGTCATCTTTCATAGCTCTAATTCTACCAATAGAAGAACCTACAACTATTGTATCGCCTACATCTAAAGTTCCTCTTTGAACAAGCATTGTTGCAATAGCACCTTTTGATTTATCAAGACGTGCTTCTATTACTGCACCTTTTGATTGCTTATTTGGATTTGCTTTTAGCTCTAATACATCTGCTTCTAATAGTACCATTTCTAGTAATTGATCAATATTCTCTCCTTTTTTAGCTGAAATAGGTACAAATATTGTGTCTCCTCCCCATTCTTCTGGAACTAAATCATATGCCATTAATTCTTGTTTTACTTTATCAATATTACTATCTGGTAAATCTATTTTATTTATTGCAACTATAATTGGAATTTCTGCAGATTTCGCATGATTTATAGCTTCTATTGTTTGTGGTTTTACACCATCATTTGCTGCTACAACTAATATTGCAATATCTGTTATTTGTGCACCTCTAGCACGCATTGCTGTAAAAGCTTCATGTCCTGGTGTATCTAAAAAGGTAATTTCTCTGTTATTTACTTTTACCTTATATGCACCAATTGCCTGTGTTATTCCTCCTGCTTCTCCTTCTATTACATTTGTTTTTCTAATTGTATCTAATAAAGAGGTTTTACCATGATCAACGTGTCCCATTACTACTATTACTGGTGGTCTTTCTTTTAAATCTTCTTCTCTATCTTCTGAATCATCAAATAATATATCTTCTTCTGTAATAGTTTCTTTTTTAGTTGCTGTAATACCGAATTCTTGTGCAATTAAAAAGGCTGTATCAAAATCTATCTCTTGATTTATTGTTGCCATTATTCCATATCCTAATAGTTTTTTGATAACCTCTGAGGTTGTTTTCTTCATATCTGCTGCTAAATCTTTTACTGTAATGCTATCAGGAATTTCTATTTTTGTTAATTGGAATATTTTTTGCTTTGTTCTTTCCTCTTGAATTTTTGTGCCTTTTTTCTTTCCTTTTCTACCACGTTGTGTTGTTAAATCATAATAATCTAACATTCCGCCATCTTGTTCATCAAACATGTTTGATAGTTTATTTGTCTGTTTTAGATTTTTTAATTTTTCTTCGTCAAAATCTCTTTCGCCATTTCCTTTTCTTGTTTTCGATTTTTTAGTTGTTTTATTTTCATTAAATTTATTATTATTTTTTTGTTTATCTATTCCTCTGTTATATTCTCTAACATTTTCTTTTTCACTAGTTTCAACTGCCATAATATTCTTAATATTTTTTTCTATTCCTTTTGCATCTAATGGTCTTTTATTAAATTTATCGTTACTATTGTTTTTATTATTGAAGTTATTAGTTTTATTGTTATAACTATTATTATTGTTATAGTTATTACTGTTATTATAATTATTATTGTTATAAGTATTATTATTTTTATTATAACTATTATAACTATTATAATTATTTTTATTATTATAATTGTTTTTATGGTTGTAATTTCCAGTGTTATTTGAATTATCTCTATTACGATAATTATTATTTCTATTATTGTTGTTATTATTCCTATTACTAAACTCAGCTACTTTTGGTTTATTTTGATTGTTATTTACTTTATTATTATTTTCTGTTTTATTTTCTTTTACTTGAATTTCTATTTTTTCCACCTTTTTCTCTACAATCTCTATTTTCTCTTCTTTAGCTGGTTTGATTTCTTCTTTTACCACTTCTGCTTTTTCTTCCTTTTTATTTTCAGTTTTTAATCCAAATAACTCACTTACTGTCATTGGTTTATTTGGTTTATTTCTATAAACAATATTATAATCTTTTTTTTCTTTTCTCTCAATAAATCCTACTTTATTTTGTTTTTTCTTTTTTTCTTCTGCTTCTTGTTTTTTTTGTTCTTGTTCTTCTTCTCGTGTTATTATCACTTCTCTTCTTATAATAACTGGCGCTCTTTCTTCTTTATTTGCTTCTTTTTTCTTTTCTACTGATTGCCCCACTTTTTTATCATTTACTGGCTTATCCTTACTATTTTTGGCTAAAGCACTTTCTATCTTTTTTGCTTCATCTTCTTCTACACTACTTAAATGACTTTTAGCATCTATTTTTAACTTATTTGCTACTTCTAATACTTCTTTACTGGTTAAGTCTAGCTTTTTAGCTATTTCATGTATTTTAATCTTACCCAATAATTTCACCCCCATTATTTATTTTTATTATCTCCTTTGAAAAGTTAATATCTTCTATACCTATTATTGCTTTATTATCCTTTCCTATTGCCTTGCTTAAGGTTTCAATTGTTTCCTTTTCTATAATTGGTATATTATATTCTTCGCTTAATTTTCTGAATTTATTTTTTGTTCTTTCCGAAGAATCTTCTGCAATAATTATTAATTTTACTTTTTTCTTTTTTATTTCTAACTCCACACTATCTGCTCCAAAAGCAATTTTTCGTGCTCTTGTAGCTAGACCTATTAATCCTAATATCTTGTTATTTGTCAAGAATTACACCTCTTAAACTTTCATAAATTTCTTCTGATATTTTCATATCAAATACTCTTTCTAGTCTTTTTGATTTTTTCAATTTTTCTAAGCATTTTATATCATCACAAATATATGCTCCTCTACCTTCCTGCTTTCCTGTTCTATCTATGCTTATTATGTTTTCTTTATTTTTTACAATTCTAATAAATTCTTTTTTGTCTTTTTTTTCATTACATCCCATACATGTTCTTTGTGGTTGTTTTTTAATCATTTTGTTCTCCTTTCATTGTATGTTAATATTTTCGTTTTATTCTGCTTGTGTTTCGTCTTCTTCTATATTTATTTCTTCATTTTGAGCTTTCATTAACCTTTCTCTAAATTGTGTTTCAGATTTAATATCAATTTTCCAATTTGTTAATCTCGCAGCTAGTCTAGCATTTTGCCCAGATTTTCCTATAGCTAGTGAAAGTTGATTATCTGGTACTATAACTTGTGCAAATCTTTCTTCTTCTTTTATATCTACTGCTAGAATTTGTGCTGGTAATAAGGCTGATGCTATATATATTGATGGGTCTTCATTCCATTCTATAACATCTATTTTTTCACCATTTAACTCGTTAATTACATTTTGAATTCTGACTCCTCTTTGACCAACACATGATCCCACTGGATCTATATTTGGATCTGGTGAATATACTGCTACTTTACTTCTGTCTCCTGCATCCCTTGATACACTTTTTATTTCAATAACTCCCTCATAGATTTCTGGTATTTCAAATTCTAATAATTTTCTAACAAAATCTGGATGACTTCTTGATACTATTACATGTGGTGCTCCTTTTGCTCCTTTTTCTACATCTAATACTAATCCCTTTATTTTGTCATTTACTTCGTATTTTTCTGTTGGAATTTGTTCTTTTGTTAGCATGATTCCCTCTAGTTTTCCTAAGTCCATTACAACTATACTTCGATCTGCTTTTTGAATTATCCCTGATACTATTTCTCCTTTTCTATCGTTAAATTCAGAATATATTATTTCTCTTTCTGCTTCTCTTATTTTTTGAATTATTACTTGTTTTGCCGTTTGTGCTGCTATTCTACCAAAATTTCTTGGTACTATTTCTGTTTCTAATACATCCCCTTCTTTTAAATCTGGATTTATTTTTTGTGCTTCTTCTATCGTTATTTCTGTTTCTTTATTTTCTACTGTTTCTTTTATTTCTTTTAAGGAATATATATGTGTTGCTCCTGTTTTTTCATCCATAAGTACTTTAACATTTTCTAACGAATCGAAGTTTCTTTTATAGGCTGTTACTAAAGCTGTTTCTATTGATTCCAATAAGTAAGCTTTTTTTATTCCCCTTTCTTTTTCTAATTCCTCTAATGCTAAGATTAATTCTTTATTGTCAATAGCTGGTTCTTTTGATTGTTTTTTCATTTTTCTTATTCCTCCTCTTACCAATTATAAACTTTTTTTATTTGTGATATATTTTTTCGCTCTATTTTTGTTCTATCTTCTAATTCTATATATTCTTCGTTATAGTTTTTTAATTTTCCTTTAATTTCTTTTTTTCCTGTTTCATCTTTTTTAAATAGTTTTATATTTATTTCTTCTCCAAGGTTTTGTTCTAAGTGTTTGTCTTTTCTTAGAATTCTTTCAATTCCTGGTGATGATACTTCTAAGTAGTATTGTTCTTTTATATAATTTGCATCATCTAATATATCTGTAATTATATTGTTTACTTTTTCACAATCGTTTATGTCTATTCCTTCTTGTTTATCTATAAATATTCTTAAATAATAGTTTTTTCCTTCTTTACAGTATTCTACGTCATATAGTTCATAGCCTTCTTTTTCAATTGGCTCTTTTACTAGATTTTCTACTTTTTCTTCAATACTTGCCATTCTTCCTCCTTCTAAATCGTCATTTCCGCTTTTATTTATATAACTCTCCTTTTTTAATGACAATTCACATAATTTAAGAGTGGGATTTGTTCCCACTCTACTGTTCTTATGTTTCTACTTTTATATTATAACCATTTCTTGGAATAAATGCAAGTTTTTTTCTAATAATTTTGTATTAATCTAGTTTTGCAAATTGAAACAACCTAAAAATTATGGTATAATTATATTAATACTATTCTAGGAGGAATTATTATGACTAAAATGAGAAGTATTACCTTAAAAAAACGAAGGTTAAATTTTTTTTAATTTTCCTTCGAAATTCCATTAAAAGATGAGGGATTTGTTCCCTCATTTTTTGACTATTTCTTAAACTTTTTCAATTATTTTTGAAGTTTCTGTTTCTTCTCCAACATCACCGATTTTTATGTTTCTAACATGGTTAATTTTTTCCCATGTTGTTTCTCTTTTAAATAAACATTTGAAATTTATAACTAACCAAGACCCCATAAATAATGGATAACATAATAATCCTTTAATCATAGGTTTTATTGGTCTTCTATCTAATAACATTACTATTAAGGCTGTAAATATTGGTAATAAAAAGGTTGGTATTAAATATCTTAATACATTCACAATTAATTCTATTTCTGTCATACCTTTTCCAGCATACATTAAAAAGTTTGTTGCTAATAAAACTAAGGTAAGTATAAACATTGGAATACTTCCTATAATATATAAAAATCCATCAAAATTCATCATTGTTTTGTTTTCTTTAGCGGCTACTGCCAAGTCCTTTGTATATTCTTTAATACATTGCATATGTCCAACAGTCCATCTACTTCTTTGTGACCAACTTTGTTTAAAACCTACTGGTTGTTCATCATATACTATAGCATCTGTTGCCCAACCTAATTTTTTGCCATTTATTATTCTTTTTAAGGAAAATTCAATATCTTCTGTTAAGGTTATGGTATCCCATCCTTGTGGTTTTATAACATCAAATCTTACCATAAATCCTGTTCCATTTAATAATGGTGATAAGCCTAAATTATATCTTGCTAGATGATAAAATCTGTGCATTGTCCAATAAAAGATTGCATAGCCTGCTGTTATCCAACTGTCTGTTGGATTTTTGATATCTCTATAACCTTGTACTACATCTTCTCCTTGACATAATTTTTTGTTCATATTTTTTATAAAGTTTGGATCAACTATATTGTCTGAGTCAAATACGAAAAATGCATCATATGGGGCATCTTCTTGGATTTTTTGTTGTAGAAACCAGTCTAAGGCATATCCTTTTGTTTTCTTTGAATTGTTGTATCTTTCATAAACTATTGCTCCTGCTTCTCTTGCTACTTTTGCTGTGTTGTCCGTACAGTTATCTGCAATTACGTATATGTCATATAATTCTTTGTTATAGTTTTGCTTTTTTAAACTTTCTACTAAATTTCCTACTACTGCTTCTTCATTATGTGCTGGTATTATTGCCATAAATCTATGATCTTTTTTTACTTTTAGTGGCTTATCTTTAATCTTTACTAAGGAGCATAAACTTACCATTATTTGATATAACCAAAATATTGTTATTATCCATACTAATGCTTCTCTTATTATATATAAATAATCCATTTTTTTACCTCACTTTTTAATAATATTTCTTTTAATATTATTATGCTACCTTTTTAATTATACTATTATTGTAAAAAATATGCAACATTTTCAATAAAAATTAATTTTTTCTTCATAATTTTAATTTGAAAATTTGAATAATATATTATTTAAACTGTATGTTATAACTAATTTTGTTATATATTTTCTTTTCTTATTGTTTCAATAGTATTTTGTTTATTAATTTTTTTAATAGAATATTTCATAATAATGAAGACAAACAAAAATACGAATATTGCAGAAATAAGAATAGAGTCTATTGGAATATATATTCCTTTATCAATTTTAACAGAAAAAGCCTTATACATTGCCACTGTTCCAAGTAAACCTAAAATCGTTCCATAAACCCATGCTTTTGTACCATAAAAAATTGTTTCCAAATTTATCATTCTATTAAATTCTCTATTTGTCATTCCTATACTTTTAAGCATAGCAAATTCCTTTTGTCTTAATTCCATATTTGCTGTAATAGTATTAAAAATATTAGTAACACCAATTAAAGTAATAACAGCTATAAATCCATATAAAAATATTTTAATAACAAGAATCATAGATTTTTCCTGGTTTACTGCCTCTTCCAAATTAAACAAATTCATATTAGAATTTATGCTTTTTAAATCATCTTCTAATTGATTAACATCCTTTGATTTTATCGCTATTCCATATAGAGAAAATTTTAATTCTTTAATAGTATTTATTTCAACAATCAAATTGCCACCACTATAACTAGTATTCTTCATACCATCTGGTTTAACACTTGAAATTGCTCCAACTTTTATAGATACCTTCTTATTTTTAAATTCTCCCTCAATATTGTCACCTTTTGAATAAGTATATATCCTAGAAACCTTTTCTTTGCCATTTTCTTCGCTATAATCCTTAAATTCATCACATAATATTCCTGAACCTTTTACATCTTCATATTTAACTCCAATTTCTTTAACATATCTTTTAAAAGCTTCTGTATCTAGTGCATTAATATTCAAAACTATATATTTTTCTTCACTTTCAATAATTTTATCCTTTTCTTCATCATAACTTTCTTCTGTCATTATATAACTAATACTTTTTGACTTTTTAATTTTACTTAAGTCTTTTATTTTAAATGTATCACCTTCAATTTCATGTAATAAACTATACTGTTCTATACTTTGATGTGATAAAATCTTTTTTAATTCTTCCTCAGTAAAATCAGCTCCAGTTGGAGGTGAAACTTGAAGATTATAATTACTATCTTTATAATAATTACTACTAAAATCAAAAGCATTAACTATAAAAGCACTCATGGTAATAAATATAAAAATACTAACTGATATCGATATTACTGTTGTTCTATATTTCTTTTTGCTTCTTTTTAAATTTTTATATGCTAAATCTCCACCTGTTTTAAAAATTGTTGAGATTATTCTTGGTACTTTTAACTTTCTGCTATTTATCTGTATATCTTTTGAATTTTTTAGTCCTTCAATTGGACTTACTTTACTTGCTTTTTTTGCTGAACTTCTTGCAGATAAATATATTGTAATTACTCCAAGTATTATAGATAATAATATTGGCATAAAGGATATTTTAAAAACTATTCCATCTACATGTCCTAATAAATAATCTCCTATCAATATATTTACAAATTTTATCAACACAAAAACTGCAATTAACCCAAATAATATACCTAAAGGAATACCTATAGTTCCTAAAATTAAACCTTCTGTTATTACATTTTTTCTTATTTGTCTTTTTGTTGTTCCAACACTAGCAAGCATAGAATACATCTTAATTTTCTCTGTTGTTGCAATTGCAAAGGAATTTCTTATACAAAAAACACTTGTAAATAAAATTACAAAAATTACAACACCCACTACACAAAATAACATTGCTATGGTTGAATCTGAAAAGGCAAAAGCTTCCCATCTTAATAATTCCTGATTAACAGAATATTCATATTTTGTTACCTTTATATCATGTTCTTTTACGTTTTTATAATTTTGTGCTCCTAACAGTTCTGTTAAAGAGGTTTCATATTGTTTTGGAGCTTTTAGACTAATATATAAGTTATTCTCTCCCTGATTTATTCCTGTACTTATTATTGTATATCCAGAATCTCCAAAATTTTCAAAATTTGTATTTGGTCTCTCTATAATTCCAACAATTTTAAAATTGTATTTTTTTGTATTTATTATTTGTTCATCTTCTTCCATATATGGATTATTTCCATTTAATTTAGAATTATCTGAAGCTTTTCTTTCTCCAACATCAAGTTCTATAGTATCTCCAATTTTGTAATTTAATTTTGCATTACTATTTATAGTATTACTAATTACTAGCTCTTTACTATCTTTTGGAAAGCTTCCTTCAATTAATTTAAAACTTAAATTATCAAATGTCTCCTCATCCATTGAATTTAATCTAACATAAGGTTTATCTTTATTCTTACTACCAATTAATTTTGCATATCCACATCTTTTTACTTGATAAATATCTTTTATGTCTCTGTTATTTTTAATGTTTTTTAGGTCTTCTTCTTTTATATCCTTTAACTCTATATGATAATATCCTAACTCGTTTTTTGCATTTTCAACTAAAGTTGCTTGAAAACTCAAGGCCATACTTGCAACTGCACATATTAAGGCTACTGATAAAATAATTCCGATTATTGTACTTATAGTTCTTTTTTTATTTAATTTTAAATTTCTAACAGATAAAAGTGTAAGAATCTTCATTTTATTTCTCCTTTCCTTTAATTAAGCAATTTTCCATCTTCAATTTTTATAATTCTATCTGCTACTTTTGCTATTTCCAAGTTATGTGTAATCATTATTATTGTTTGCTTATAATCTTTATTTGACTTTTTTAATAAAGCTACTATTTCATCACTTGATTTTGAATCCAAGTTTCCTGTTGGTTCATCTGCTAGTATTATTGCTGGATTTGTTATCATTGCTCTACCTATTGATGTCCTTTGTTGTTGTCCTCCAGATAACTCATTTGGTAAATGTGTTCTTCTTTTTTCTAATCCTAAGGTTTTAATTAAGGTTTGAAGTTTACTTTCTTCTACTTTTCTGTTATCTAGATTTAATGGTAAGGTTATATTTTCTTCTACATTAAGTATTGGTATTAGATTATAAAATTGATATATTAATCCTACTTGCCTTCTTCTAAATATTGCTAATTCGTCATCTTTAAATTTGTATATATCTTTTCCATCTATATATACTTTTCCACTTGTAGGTCTATCTACTCCTCCTATTAAGTGTAATAGTGTAGATTTTCCACTTCCTGATGCTCCAACGATTGCAACAAATTCTCCCTTTTCTACTTTGAAGGATACCTGGTCTAAGGCTGTAACTTTATTTTCCCCTTTTCCATATTGCTTGCATAAATTTTCAACTCTTAATATTTCCATATTGCTTTCTCCTTTAACTTTTTATTTTCAATATTATTATAACCTTTATAAAGTGACAACTAAGTGACATTTTTTAAATTTATACCTAAAAAACAGAATAGAACAAATAAGAAAAATCAAAGCTTTTTCTTATTTGTTCTCGATTGATTTAAGTTTTCGACTATAAGGAAAAAATCTCAAAGATCTAACGATTATAGTCTTTTTTAATCAATTATTTTTTAATAAAATAAAAAAGTATTATTTATTTTTTTTATAACTTATGTTATACTTTTTTTGGTGATTATTTTGAAAGTCCTATTTAAAAATACAACAAAATATAGTGAAACTGTTTATAAAGAGTTTCTTGAATTTCATAAAAGCAAATTTCATATATCTTACACTTTTTATACTGCAATTGTAATAATTGCTTTATTTTATTGTATATCTATGCAAGTTATATACCACCATTATACTCTTGCCATTTTTATGTGCATCCTTTTAAGTGCTTTTTTCTTATGGAGATTTTTACATCCAATAAAAGAAGTTACAAAAGCTTTCAATAGTAATACTATTCAAAAGCAAAAAGACTTTTCTTTTTTGTTTTTTGACAGAAGCTTTAAAATTCGAAATAATCTTCGTTTTGAAATTATTAAGTATTCTAGTCTATATCGTATGTTTGAAACAGAAAATTATTTCTATTTTTATATTGATAAAAGTCATTCTTATTTAATTTCTAAATCAGGATTTACAAAAGGTACTGCTAGTGATTTTTCTAATTTTATTAAAAAAAAATATTGGTGGAAGTATAGAAAATAATTAGGCTATACACCCATAATATTGAAACCATTATCAGCATAAATAATTTGACCTGTTATACAATTTGAACATGGACTTAGTAAAAATGAAGCGACCTTACCAATTTGTTCTGTAGTAACATTTTTATGTAAAGGTGCTTTATCCTCAATAATATCTAAAATAGAATTAAAATCCTTAATACCCTTTGCAGAAAGAGTTTTAATAGGACCAGCAGAAATACCATTAACACAAATTCCATCCTTTCCAAAATTCTCTGCTAAATATCTAACACTTGACTCTAAAGCTGCTTTTGCAACTCCCATTACATTATAACCTTCTATAACTTTTGTTGAACCATGATAAGTTAAAGTAACAATACTTGCATTATCGTTTAACATATCTAATTCCTTTGCCATTCTTGAAACAAGTACAAAAGAATAACAACTAACATCACAAGCATGTGAAAAACCTTCTTTACTTGTAAATATAAAATCATTATGTAAATCTTCAGTATTAGCATGTGCAATAGCATGAACTAAACCATCAATTTTTCCATTCTCCTCTTTTATTTTAGAAAAGATTTCCCTTACCTTTTCATCCTCTGATGCTCCATCTAGCACATAGGCTTTACTTCCTTCAAATTTAGAAATTAAAGTTTCTATTTTATCTTTGTTTTCTTCTCCCATATATGTAAATATCAACTGTGCACCATTTTCATATGCTGCTTGTGCTATTCCATATGCTATACTCCATTTATTTCTAATACCTAAAATTAATATTTTTTTTCCTTCCAATAACATTTTTATCCTCCTATTTTTAAAAATTTCTTATTATTAGTTAAAACAATTTAATTACTAATTATTTTATATTCACCCATATTTCTAAATTTATTATATCTGTGTTCAACAATTTCTTCTTTTGACATCTTTTGAAATTGCTTTATTGAATTTTCTATTTCCTCTTTTAAACTTTTAGATGTCTCTATAAATGACTCTTCTAATTCCCCTTTTGGTTCTTTAATTATTTTATCAATTACTTTTAACTCATATAAATCTTTTGCAGTTAATTTCATTTTTTCTGCTGCCTCTTTAACTTTTGATGAATCTTTCCATAATATACTTGCATAGCCTTCAGGAGATAGTATTGAATAAATCGCATTTTCTAACATAAGAACCTTATTTCCAACCCCAAGTGCTAAAGCTCCTCCACTTGAGCCTTCACCTATTACTATTGATATAATTGGTACTTTTAAGTTTGCCATTTTAAGCATTGAACTAGCAATCGCTTCTCCTTGCCCTCTTTCTTCTGCTTCTATTCCTGGATATGCTCCTTTAGTATCTATAAAGGTTATAACTGGTCTATTAAATTTTTCTGCTTGCTCCATTAATCTTATCGCTTTTCTATAACTTTCTGGATTTGGCATTCCAAAATTTCTTTCTATATTTTCTTTTGTTGTTCTTCCTTTTTGTTCTGCAATAACAGTATAGTTTTTCTTTCCTATTCTTGCTAAACCACCTACAATTGCTTTGTCATCTCTAAAATTTCTATCTCCATGTAATTCAATAAACTCATCAAAAATATTTTCTATATAATCTAAAGATGTTTTCCTTTTAGGATTTCTCGCTATTTCAACTTTTTCCCAAGCTGTTATTTCTTTCAATATTTTATCCTCCTTAAAATATGTCTATTACTAATTTATAATTGCTATAATTTTCAAATCAAAGCTAAATTTATTTATGAAAAAGAATTAACTTGTAAATAGTATCTTTTAAATCTTTACGCTCAACAATTTTATCAACAAATCCATGTTCTAACATAAATTCAGCAGTTTGAAAATTATCTGGTAATTCTTCTCCAAGGGTTTGTTCTATAACTCTTTTCCCAGCAAAACCAATACTTGCCTTTGGTTCAGCTAAAACAATATCTGCGATACTTGCAAAAGATGCAGTTACCCCTCCATAGGTGGGATCTGTTAAAACAGAAATATATAATAATCCAGCCTCATTTAACTTAGAAATAGCTGATGTAGTTTTTGCCATTTGCATTAAAGAAATAATTCCTTCTTGCATTCTTGCTCCACCTGATACACAGAAAATTACTATTGGTAATTTTAATTCTATAGCTTTTTCAATTGAATAAGTAATCTTTTCTCCAACTACAACTCCCATACTTCCCATTAAAAATCCACTATCCATTACACATATTACAACATCTTCTCCATTAATTTTTCCAGTACCACAACCAATTGCTTCTTGAATTCCTGTTTTTTTTCTTAAATTTTTAATCTTATCTGGGTAATCTTCTAAATTTAAAGGATTTGTAGTATCAATATCGAAATCAAATCTTTTATAAGTACCTTTATCAATAATAGCTTCTATTCTTTTATTTATATGCATTCTAAAGTATGAACCACAATTAGGACAAATACTATAATTTTCTCTAACAGTCTCCTTATACAAAATCTCTTTACACTTGTCACATTTAACCCATTTTCCTACTTGAATATCAACCTTATTTTCAATTTTTTTAGCAGTGGTCTCTCTCTTTTTGATTTTATCAACTATCATTTTATATTTCCTTTCCTTTATTCGCCTTATTATTAAAAACTCTATCTCCAAAATAGTACTACTTTTGTTTAATTGTTACAATTATCTATATCTTATTATAACTTTTATTGCCAAAATTCTCCGTCCTCAGTAATAAAAGATGTGTCAAAGTTTCCTCTTATAAAATTTGAATTTTTTATAATTTTAAGTAAAAAGTCTAGATTTGTATTAACTCCTTCTATTACTGTTTCTTCTAAAGCACGTTTCATCTTACTTATAGCTTCATTTCTTGTATCACCAAAGGTAATAATTTTCATTATCATTGAATCATAAGTTGGAGGTATTGTATAACCCTCATAGATTGCAGTATCTACTCTTATTCCATTTCCACCAGGTAATATTATTCCTGTAATAGTTCCTGGACATGGCATGAATTTTTTATTTGGATTTTCTGCGTTTATTCTACATTCTATACTATGTCCCCTAAATTCAATGTCTTTTTGTTTTATTTTTAGTTCTTCCCCAGCTGCAATTTTTATTTGAGCTTTTACAATATCAATTCCTGTCCTCATTTCTGTTATTGGATGCTCAACTTGAATTCTAGTGTTCATTTCCATAAAATAAAAGTTTTTGTCACTATCAACTAAAAATTCAATTGTACCGCAACTACTATATTTTGATGCTTTCGCAGCATTTATAGCTGCTTCTCCCATTTTGTTTCTTAGCTTTTCATCTATTGCTGTAGAAGGTGTTTCTTCTAATATCTTTTGGTTTCTTCTTTGTATTGAACAATCTCTTTCTCCTAAATGAACAACCTTTCCATGCTCATCTGCTAAAATTTGAATTTCAACATGTCTTGGGTTTTTAATGAATTTCTCTATGTAGATTTCATCATCTTTAAAGGATATTTTTGCTTCTTGTTTAACAAGGTTATAATTTTTTTCTAATTCATCTTCACTATTAACAATTCTAATTCCTTTTCCGCCACCACCTGCTGATGCCTTTAACATTACAGGATATCCTATTTCTTTACATATTTTTTTTGCGTCTTCTATATCTTCTACCTTACCTTCTGAGCCTGGTATTACTGGTACTCCAGCTTTTTTCATTAGTTCTTTTGCATTTGATTTATTTCCCATTAATTCAATTACTTTATATGAAGGACCTATAAATTTTATATTTGACTCTTCACAAATTTTAGCAAACTTACTATTTTCTGATAAAAATCCAAACCCTGGATGTATACTATCAGCACCTGTAATATTTGCTGCTTCAATTATGTTTTTAAAATTTAAATAACTTTTACTAGAATCTGCTGGGCCTATACATACTGCTTCATCTGCTAATCTCGTATGCATAGCATCTTTGTCTATTTCTGAATATACTGCTACTGTTTTAAGATTCATTTCTTTACAAGCTCTAATAATTCTTACCGCTATTTCTCCTCTATTTGCAATTAAAATCTTATTCATATATTACACCCTAATACCTTGACGTTTTTTAACAAAGAACAAATAATCATGATTTTTTCCTCCGTCCCCAAAATCATCAAGGTGTCTCCTTTCTACCTTAGGCTCTAATTTAAACTATTGCAAAGGTTAATTCGCCTTTTGCTGCAATTTTTCCATCAACTGTTGCAATTGCTTCACCTACACCAATTGGTCCTTTTCTTTTTGTTATTTTTACTTCTAATTTTAATCTATCACCTGGAACAACCATTTTTTTAAATTTCATTTTATCTATTCCACCAAATAGTGCATTTCTTCCCTTATTTTCTTCCATACTTAAAATTGCAATTGCACCTGTTTGTGCTAAACTTTCAGTTATTAATACTCCTGGCATTATTGGATTTCCTGGGAAATGACCTTTAAAATACCATTCTGTTTCTTTTACATTTTTATAGGCTACTGCACTTTCTCCTGGTATGTATTCTTCTACTTCATCAATCATTAAAAATGGATCTCTTTGTGGTATTATTTTTTCAATTTCTTCTTTTACTAACATGTTATCCTCCTAGTTATTAATTAATTCTAAATAAAGGCTTTCCATATTCTACTGCTTCACCATCTTTAACTAGAATTTCTGCTATTTCTCCATCAAATTCTGACTCTATTTCATTCATTAATTTCATTGCTTCAACAATACAAAGCACGTCTCCTTTTGAAACTTTTTGTCCTATTGATACATAAGGTTCAGAGGTTGGTGATGGTTTTAGATAAAAGGTTCCAACCATAGGAGATTTTACAACGTTTCCCTCTATGTTTTTTTCTTCTACTACAGAGTCTTCTAAGTTATTTTTAACTGTTTCTGTGTTTAAAATATTTTCTTTTGATGCTTCTATTACTTTTACTACTTCTTTGTTTTCTTTTTTCATACTTATTTTTGTTCCATCTGGAAAATCTATATCTATTGATGATAATTTTGAGTTTCCCATATCTTCCATAAGTTGTTTTATTTTTTCGTATTCCATAATATATTTCTCCTATCCTTCATATTTTTTCATAATGATACTTGCATTGTGTCCACCAAAACCTAAAGAATTTGACATTACTATTTTTAAATCTGCTTTTCTAACTTCATTTGGTACTATATCTAAATCACATTCCTCATCTGGTTCTTTGTAATTTATTGTTGGTGGTACAATTTTTTCCTCAATTGCTTTTGCACAAATTAATGCTTCTACTCCTCCAGCTGCACCTAATAAATGTCCTATATTTCCCTTTGTAGAACTTACCATTACTTTTTTGCTAGCATCTCCTAAGGCTTTTTTTATTGCTTTGGTTTCACAAGAATCATTTAAACTTGTAGATGTACCATGTGCATTTATATAATCTATTTCTTCTGGTTGAATTTTTGCATCTTCAATTGCTCTTGTCATTGCTCTTGCAGCACCTTCTCCATCTGGTGATGGTGATGTTATGTGATAACTATCTGAGGTTGCACCATAGCCTATAAGTTCTGCATATATTTTTGCTCCTCTTGCTTTTGCATGTTCTAATTCTTCAAGAATTAGAATACCAGCACCTTCTCCCATAACAAAGCCACTTCTTTCTTTGTCAAAAGGAATACTTGCTCTATTTTTATCTGTTGCATGTGTTAAAGCTTTCATATTTTCAAATCCTGCCAAACCTACTCCACATATTGATGCTTCAGCACCTCCAGCTATTATTACATCTTCATAACCAAATTTAATACTTCTATAAGCTTCTCCAATAGCATGTGTAGATGATGCACATGCACTTACAATTGATATTGATTCTCCTTTTGCTCCTAATTCTATTGCTATATTTCCTGCTGGCATATTTGCAATTGACCTTGGTACAAACATTGGAGATACTCTGTTATTTCCTTTTTCATAATTTACTTCACATTGATTTTGTAAAGTACTTAAACCACCTATTCCAGAACTTACAAATACACCAATTCTTTCAAAATCTGTATTTTCAGTTGTAATTCCGCTATCTTCAAAAGCTTCTTTAGCTGCAATTATTGCAAATTGTGAACTTCTATCTAATTTTTTTACTTGTTTTACTTCAAAATATTCTAAAGGATCATAATCCTTTACTTCTGCATCAAATAAAGTTTTATAATTTTCTGAATTAACTAAAGATATTTTGTCAATTCCACATCTTTTTTCTTTAATTCCTTCAAAGGTCTCTTTTGTACTTTTTCCAATTGGATTAATAGCTCCTAATCCAGTTATTACTACTCTTTTTTCTACCATTTTATTTTTTATTCCTTCCTTTTTATATTTATTTTAAATCTAGCAAGACTATTAGGCTATAATAAACCTAATAAGCTTTTACATTAACATACCACCATCTACATTAATAACTTGCCCAGTAATATAAGAACTATCCTCAGAAGCTAAAAACTTAACTACTTTAGCAACATCTTCAGGTTTACCCATTCTTTTTAAAGGAACCATCTTAGCAATATCAGCCTTAACTTCATCACTCAAAACCTCAGTCATAGCAGTCTCAATAAACCCAGGAGCAACACTATTAACAAGAATATTTCTAGAAGACATCTCTTTAGCTAAGCTTTTAGTAAAACCTATAACACCAGCTTTAGAAGCTGAATAGTTAGTTTGACCAGCATTACCTGAAACACCTACAACAGAAGAAATATTAATAATTCTACCAGATCTAGCCTTCATCATATAAGAAATAACATTTTTAGTAACATTAAAAGTACCAATCAAATTAACATCAATAACCTGCTCAAAATCTTCTTTCTTCATCCTAGCAAGTAACATATCCTTAGTAATACCAGCATTATTAACTAAAACATCAATTTTACCATAAAAATCAATAGTCTCCTTAACAAACCTTTCACAATCTTCAAAAACAGAAACATCACCTTTAACAGTTAAACACTTAACATTATTACTCTCAATAGCAGTTTTTAACTCTTCAAGCTCCTCATTTTCCTTTCTATAATTAATAGCAATATCAAACCCCTCCTTAGAAAGAGTTAAAGCTATTTCTCTACCAATACCTCTAGTAGCACCAGTAACTAAAGCAACCTTATTCATAAAAACCTCCTAAAAATTTTTTTATATTCTATGGCAGAGTTTAGATTTTGTAGCAGTTTACACTACATACAAAATCTTAATTCTGGCTTTTTATATAATCAATAGTACTTTCTAAAGTTTCAACACTATTAATATTTAAGATAGTAATAGTATTTTCTGAATCCATTCTCTTAACAAAACCAGAAAGTGACTTACCTGGACCAATTTCAACAAAAGTATCAATTCCCATATCGAGCATAGTTTTAAGACAATTAGAAAACCTAACTGGACTAATAATATGTTTTGCTAAGATATCTTCAATATCATCTTTTAATGTATATAAAGTTCCATCCAAATTTTTAATAACCTTACTATCAAAACCATTAATTTTTAATGGTTTCAATTCTTCTCTTAACTTATTTGATGCCTCAATAAGTTTCTTTGTATGAAAAGGACCAGAAGTCTTTAAAATTCTAACCTTTTTTGCTCCTAATTCTTTTGCATATTTTTCAGCTAATTCAACACCATCTTTATTACCTGAAATAACTATTTGTCCTAAACAATTAAAATTAACAGGGACAACAAAATTTTCTTTTGACTCTTCACAAGCTTTTTTACAAACTTCTTGTACCTTTTCTTCTTCCATTCCAAGAATAGCAGCCATTAACCATTCTCCCTCAGGTACTAGATTTTGCATATACTCTCCTCTTTTTTGAACTATTTTTACTCCATCTTCAAAAGAAATTGCCTTACTATTTATAAGAGCAGAATACTCACCTAAACTTAGACCACTTGAAACCTCTGCTTCAATTCCATTACTTTCTAAGATTTTTAAAATTGCCAAACTCATTGTTAAAATAGCTAATTGAGTATTTTGTGTTTTATTAAGCTCATCTTCACTTCCCTCAAAAGTTATTTTTGCAACATCAATTCCTGTAAGCTCTTTAACTCTTTTATAGGTATCTTTAACTACATCATATTTTTCATATAAATCTTTTCCCATTCCTAAAGCTTGTGAACCTTGCCCTGGAAATAAATATCCTATTTTCATATTATCCCTCTATTCTTTTTATTAATTTTTCTTCAAATTCTTTACAAAACTCTGCAATTACTTTATTAGAATCCACTGTAATTCCAAATTCATTTTTTATTGAAGTAGCAACCTTATTAATAGCTTTATTAAACTTTTCTTGATTTGTATTAATTCCAATTCCAATTACTATATATTTAACTCTCTCTCCGCTTAACTTTGTTTCTGTAAGTATTCCACCTATTTTTTTATCGTTATAAACAATATCATTTGGAACTTTTATATGAAGTTCAATATTATACAATTTTTTAAAAGTTTGAACTATAACTTGTGCAATTTCTAAAGTTATACCTTCTAATTTTTTTATTTTGCAATTTGGACTAACTACAAAAGAAAAAGCAATATTATTTTGTTCCTCTGTATACCAAGTTCTTCCATGTGTACCGTTTTCCATTTGTTTGTTTTTCACAAATTATAATTGTTCCATTTTCTACTGTATTTTTTTCTATTCTTCTCCATAACTCTAATTGAGTTGAATCAATTGTTTTATAATAATATATTTTTTTTCCTAAAAACTTTGTTTCTAAATTTTCTAATTGCATTTTATAAGGTTATTCCTTCTTTTAATATTTTATCTAAATTTCCTTGTCTTTTTATTTTATTAGTAGTAGTTTTTATTAGCGGTTCTTGTGTTAATATAATACCTTTAATTGACTTATATTTTGGCATCTCTTGGTTGATTTCTTTTATTCTTTTACTCATAATTTTATGTATTTCTTCTTCATCACTTGTATTATAAATTTCTTGAATAGCTTGCTCATTATAAACAATTTTTGCAAACACCTTAATATCATTTTCATCTTTAGATATAGGCTTACCAAATATAAAAGATTCTTCTACTCCATCTATAGTGTTAACTAGGTTTTCCATTTCTTCTGGAAAAATGTTCTTTCCATTTTTTAAGACAATTACACTCTTTTTTCTTCCACATATAAATATGTATCCTTCATCATCTATCTTTGCTAAATCACCTGTATAAAACCATCCATCTTTTAAAACTTTTTCTGTTTCTTCTTTATTTTCAAAATAACCTTTCATTATGTTTGGCCCTTTTACTACTAATTCGCCCATACCATATTCATCACAGTTTACTATTTTTGCTTCTACACTTGGAACTGTTTTTCCTACAGAACCTATTTTACTATATTTTTTATTTCCTATAGCTATTACTGGTGAGGTTTCAGTAAGTCCATATCCTTGTACTAAGTTGATACCCAAATTTCTATATTTTTCTTCTACTTCTGGATTTAAACTTGCTGCACCACTAATTAATAACTTAATATTTCCACCTAACCTATTATGTATTTCAGAAAAAATTTTTTTCTTTTCTTCCATAGTTTTGTATTTATATAATTCTTCTTTTTCTAAAATTTCTTGCATTTTATTTTCTTTTTGTAACTCTTTTCTTATAGTTTTTAAAGTTCTTTCATAAATTGCTGGTACTGATGCCATAACAGAGACCTTGTATTCTTTCATATTTTCTATAATATGCCTTACTCCATCACAAAATACAGTTTGTGCTCCTTTGTAAAGTGCAAATAAAAAGCCTACTGTGCATTCAAAAACATGATGTGTTGGCAAAAATGACAAAAAGATATCCTTTGAATCTATATCTAGTATTGATGCTATATCCATTAAATTTGAACAAATATTTTTATGTGATAAAGCTACTATTTTAGATTCTGAAGTTGTTCCAGATGTAAATAACATTATACTTGTTTCTTCATTATCTATTTTTGAATCTATAAATTCTCTATTTCCTGCTTTAATTAACTTTTCTCCTTTTTCTATTAACTTATTTAAGGAATATACATCTTCTTTATTTGCTTTTGCATCCATAGAGATTAAATATTTTAAATTTCCTATTCCTTCTTTTTTTATATTCTTTAAAGTCTCTTCATATTTTTTTGAGTATATTATTGCCTCTACTTTTGAACGTTCTATTAATTTTTTTATTTCGTTTTCTGGTAAGGCTTTATCTAGTGGAACTATTATTCCTGTTCCACATACTATAGATAAATATGCTATTTCCCATTCATATCTGTTTTCTCCTATTAGTGCTATTCTTTTGTTTTTTAGTCCCATATCTATTAAGCTAGTTCCTAAGGCTTTTACCATTTTTCTTACTTCTTCATGTGTTATTTCTTGATATTTTCCTTTTTCTTTTTTTATTTTATATGCAATATTGTTTGCATATTCTTTTTCTGTTTTGTTTAGCATTTCTTTTAAATTTGCTATTTCTATATATTTATATAGTTTTTTATCCATTGTTTTCTCCTCGTTAATTTATATATAGGTTTTATATCACATTTTTTTATAAAATTCCTTAGACTGATAGGTCAGTATAAATTTTTTTGTTAATTTTATATTTTTAATTATCATAAATATTACAACTCATTTTATATTTTTTCTATTAATCTTAGCTAGTTTAGATTCTTTGGATTTAATAATAACTTGTAACAAAATTGTAACATACTTTTTTTATAAAATACTAGACATATTTTTACTGTTTATGATAATATTAATATTAGTTATATATTATATGGAGGTAAAATAAATGTCAAAAAGTATAAAGATTATAAAAATAATAACCTTATTAATTATTCTATTATTTATGGGATTTAATATCTGTTATGGAGTAAATTTAAATTTAACAGATGTAAATAATAATTCATCAAATGCTTCATATACTAATGAGAATTCTACTAATTCAGATACAGATACTGATTTTTCAAATAATACTACTTCAGATGGAAATGAAATTTCCTTAAATACAGCTAATAATTCCACAAATACAACTCCTACAACTGTTAGTAATATAGACTCCTTACCTGAAGCTTCTCTAGAATTATCTACAATCTTAAATATACTTTTAATTGTAATTGGTATTTTATTAGTTTTATTAGCAATAGCAATTTTAATTAGAATGAAAAAATAATTGTTAAAAACTCATCTTTTGATGAGTTTTTTATATTTTATTATTATAATTTTATGTATATTTTATTCTTTTTTTTTAATACTAATATTAGAATTAAATTTTTAATTTAATATTTTAATGCTTATTCATAAGTATTTTTTAATTTTGTTATAGGAGGAATAATTTTATGTACAAAAAATTATTGATAAGTTCTGCTTTACTTTTAGCAATTATATTTTCTTTTAGTTTTTGTTTAGCAAAAGACGGCTTACAAGGTGTTGCTGATGGTGTAAGAAATGTTGTTGGTGATGCAGAAAATGCTGTTGAAGGTGCAGCTAGAGATATTTCTAATGCTTCTAAAAATGCAACTGGAAATATGGAAAATACAGCAAATAATATTGGAAACAATATTAAAAATTCTTTTGATGGTAACACTGCTAAAGATACAAATAATAATGCAAGAACTATGACAGGTGCAACTACAAATTATGATGCTACAAGAACATCTACTAATGCAGAAACAACCTTTATGGGAATGAATGCAACTGCTTGGACTTGGTTAATTTTAGGAATAGCAGCACTTGCTATAATAGCCTTAGTATGGTATTATTCTATGCAATTTAATTCTTCTAAATATGACCATAAAGATTAATTTTTATAAAAAAGACTTTTAAAATTTTTTAAGAGTCTTTTTTGTTCTCTTTAAGTTTCGAATTTTTGCAAGTGGAGGTTATAATATATAATTTTTGAAACACTGCGTAAGCGACCAAACGAGCTATGCGAGTGCGATTGGAGCAACCTACAGACTAAATTTTGATTTTATAGGTTGCGACACACAAAGTGTAAAAAAATTATATATTATAACCTCCACTTGCAAAAATTCGAAACTTAAATTTGTTCTCTAATTGATTTTTTACATATTTTGGAGTATTATATATAAAAATCAAAAGAAATTGGAGGTATAATGAATACAAAATTAATATCTAAAAATCCTACAGCATATCATAATTATACAATAACAGATAAAATAGAAACTGGAATAGTTTTATATGGAACTGAAATAAAATCTATTCGTGCAGGAAAAGTAAATTTAAAAGATAGTTATGCTATAATAAAAAATGGTGAAATCTATGTATATGGTATGCATATTAGTCCATATGAACATGGAAATATATTTAATAAAGACCCATTACGTAACAAAAAATTATTATTAAATAAAAGTGAAATAAACAAATTAATTGGATTAACAAAACAAAAAGGATATAGTCTTATTCCAATTAGTCTTTATTTTAAAGGAAGTCTAGTAAAATTAGAATTAGGACTTGGAAAAGGGAAAAAATTATATGATAAACGTGAAGATATTGCAAAAAAAGATGCGGAAAGAAGAATAAGACAAAATAGATTTTAAAAATGGCTTTGGGACGGAGGAAAAAATCATGGTTTAATTATAAACCATGATTTTTTCCTGCGTCCCCAAAGTCATCCTCCGTCCCAAAAGTTATTTTAACTAAATTTTATTTGCAGAACCAAATACCTTAACCATTTTATGTTTTACAGTTTCTTTTATTAATTCTCTTGCTGGTGTTAAATATTTTCTTGGGTCAAAAGCACTAGGTTCTTCTGCAAATACTTTTCTTATTCCTGCAGTCATTGATAAACGTAAATCTGTATCTACATTTATTTTTGATACTCCTAAAGTACTTGCTTGTTTTAACATTTCGTCTGGTACTCCTTTTGCTCCTGGTATATCTCCACCATATTTGTTACATATTTCTACTAATTCTGGTATAACTGTAGAGGCTCCATGTAATACTATTGGTGTATTTGGAATTCGTTGTTTTATTTCTTGTAAGATATCAAATCTTAATTTTGCTTCTCCCTTAAATTTATATGCTCCATGACTTGTTCCTATAGCAATTGCTAAAGAGTCACATCCTGTTCTTTCTACAAACTCTTGTGCTTGTACTGGATCTGTATATATTGCATCACTTGCAGAAACCTTTACATCATCTTCTATTCCCGCTAATTTTCCTAGTTCCGCTTCTACTACTACTCCTTTGCTATGTGCATATTCAACTACTTTTTTTGTTAATTCTATATTCTGTTCAAAGTCATATTTTGAACCATCTATCATAACTGATGTAAATCCATTATCAATACACATTTTAGCTGTTTCAAAATCTGGTCCATGATCTAAATGGATTGCAATTGGAACTTCTGGATGTTCTTCAACTGCAGCTTCTATCATTTTCATTAAATAATTTATTCTTGCATATTTTATTGCACTTGATGATGCTTGTAATATAACTGGTGATTTTGCTTCTGCTGCTGCATCAACAATTGCTTGTATTATCTCCATATTGTTTACATTAAACGCTCCAATTGCAAAGCCTTCCTCCCTTGATTTTCTAAACATGTCTTTAGTTGTTACTAACATAATATTCCTCCATTCTATTTTACTTATATTGGTATTTTATTTCTATTCTTTTTATATGTCAAGATATTATTTATTTAAGTTTCGACTTTTTAAAATCTATTTTTTTAGATTCCTTTAATGTCGTATGAAATTTTTTCTACAAAAGCTATTGTTCAAACTTATAACTTGCACACATAGACTCATCTGGAAGTTTTGTTTTTGTTGCTACTGTTGGGGCAACCTGAATTGATTCTAGCATACATTTCTTTTCATTCTCATTATTATATCTACAACTTGTTACTGTACAATTAATTTTTTGATTATTTTCCATAATATACCTCCTAATATTTAAGTATATGAACTACTTAAACGTTCATAATATTAGTATGTATATTTTTTTATTTAGTATTCATTTTTATTAATTATCATTAGTTTGGCATTCTTCTTTTTCTTTATCCTTTAAGTCAATTTTTTTAACACATTTTTCTTCTGGTTCTTTGAAACTTAAGTACCATGATATTCCATTTCTATTTTGATTAATATATTTCTCTCTATCTTGTAATTCTTTAAAAGTTTTTGGTGGTGGAATTATTACTGGTTGACCAGGCATCCAATTTGCTGCAGTTGATCCTTTTGCACAATCTGCCATTTGTAAGGCTTGAACTATTCTGATTATTTCTGGTATAAATCTTCCAATATTTAGGGGATAAATTAATATCGTTCTAACTATTCCCTTGTCATCTATTACAAAAACATTTCTTACAGTTTCTGTATTACTAATGTCATTTGATATCATTCCATATTTTCTAGCGATTTGTCCATTTCTATCTGCTATAATTGGAAATGAAATTTTAATTCCAGTTCTACAATATATATCATACATCCATGCCAAATGTGAGGCATTGCTTTTTTTACCAACTTAAGTTTTGTTAACTATGCACTTTCTATAAAATTCATATTACTTAATTGTTCTTTCACAATGTTTAATTCCGAAAAATTAAAGTATATGTATATGTTTTTAAACTCATCTAATTCTATTCTATCTATTAATTCAAACAATATCTTTTTACTTGGATTTTCAAATTTCAAAAATTCTTCAATTACTTTGTCAGCTTTTTCTTTATCTTGATTTACTTGAATGTTATTTTGCAATATTTTTATTTTGTCTTGTATATTGTTTTTATCCTTTATTAACTTTTCTTTCTGCTCTATAAAATCTCTTGAATATCTAAAGTAATCGTTATCTGTTATAATTCCATTTAAGTTGTCCATATACATTTTATCTAATTTTTTTGATACATCTTCTATTTTATTTTTTATATTTAATAGTTTTTCTTCTTCCACTTTTATAAGTGTAGAATAACTATCTTTATTTTTCTCATATATCAATTTTAAAGCATTTTTATCGCAAAATGTATTAACTATATCTTTTATATTGTTAAGCACTTTATTTTCAAATTTGTTATAATTATAGTTACAAGTTTTGCATTTCTTATCTTTTCCTCTAGCTAAACTACAATCTATGTAGCCAATATTATTAACTTTCCCTCGATAACAAATTCTAAGTTGCCTACCACAATTATGGCAAAAGATTAATCCTTTTAATAGTTCAGTATGTTTTGGTGTTGATAGACTTTTTTTACTTTTTAAAATTTCTTGTGCTTTAATAAATATATCTTTTTCAATAATAGGTTGATGAGTATTTTCTACTCTTATATATTCACTTTCATTTTTAGGTTTTCGCTTTTTTACTTTATAGGAAACAGAAACACATTTATTTTGAACAGTATTTCCAATATATACTTCATTTATAAGCATTGCTCTTATGGATTTAGGATTCCATGTTGTTCTTTGATGTTTTAAACCTAGATATTTACTGGGGGGATCAATTCCTTCTTCATCTAAAATATTTGATATTTTTTGTAATCCGTTTCCTTTTAAATATAGCTCGAATATTTTTTCTACTACATAAGATACATTTTTGTCTATCTCTAGCTTGTTTTTATATATTGCACTTTTTTTATACCCATAGGGGGCGATACTTCCTAAATATTCTCCTTTTAATTCCTTTTCTCGTAAAACTCCTTTAATTTTTTTGGAAATATCTTTTGCATACATATCATTTATAATTGCTTTAAAAGGTGTTACATCATTGTTTGTACTATCTAAAAATGTATCTATTCCATCTAATACCGAAACATATCTTACATTTTTTTCTGGAAAGTAATTTTCTATATAGTAACCTGTTTTTATATAATCCCTTCCAAGTCTTGATAAGTCTTTTGTAATAATCATATTAATTTTTTTGTTTTCTATATCTTGTATCATTCGATTAAAATCTGGTCTATCAAAAGTTGTTCCGTGAAATCCCATCATCTTTGTACTCATCTATAAAAATAAGCTGATTTTCTTTTATATATCTTTGCAAAATATCTCTTTGATTTGAAATACTATCACTTTCTAATTTGTCTCCATCTTCACGAGATAAACGTATATATATTCCTACTTTAAATGCTTTATTTATGGCGTTTTGATTGCTAAAACTCATTTGCACCTCCTGTCTTTAAACAATGCAATTTTCTACATTGTTATACGGATTAAGAAAATGTAACTCGCTTTGCTCATACATTTTCTAAAACCTCCATTATTCTAGCAATCACCTGCTAGAAAGATTATATAGCTATTAATTCAAATCTTCAATCTTTTTTATAAATTTTAATCGTATCTTTTAAATATGAAATAAAACTCTTTTGTATTTGCATATTTATATCTTCTTTGTTATTGTTAAATATATAAATAACTTGTTCTTTTTTCTCTTTATCATTTTCATTCATTGTTTATTCACCTTCGTAAATTTTATTAAAACTAAATTTGAAAAATGACTAATCTTTAGCTTTAATTTACGAATAAATTAACATATGATTTTTGTATTGGATTAAAATGGGTATATAAAAAGAAAAAAGGGTACAAAAAAAGAAGACATTATATCTTCTTTTTAATTTGGAATTTATCTTTCCAATTCATCTATTCTTTTATCCATATCTTCCATTGTTTTAATTGGTAATCCATCAACTTTTGCTCCTTTAGGCCAAGTAATCTTCTTTCCTGTTTTTTGCTCTATATACGCATCTATTTCTTCATCTTCCATTTGTATTAATTTTTCATATGGTATGCCTATTCTTTTTGAAAGTAGTTCTTTAGTTTTATTTGATAATTGATAACTCATTTTACATTCCTCCTAAATGTTATTTTATCAAAAAATGTTTATAAATACAATAGCAAATTTTTTGCATAAAATTTTCTCCGAATATTTAGAATCATTTTTAATGCCCAATATTCGCCAGCTTGGTGTTTTGACACCGTTTTCGCTGTTTAGGAAGATTTCCTAAAACCTATTTTGCTCTCTGAGAGATGATTTTTTATATATACTTTTAAGAAAAAACAGAGCAAAATTCACTCTGTTTTAGGTTTAAATTTCATCTATAATCTCAATAATTTTTATTTCATTAATTTCTTTATTTCTTTATCAATAAATTTCTTTATTACAGGTATATCGTTTATTGCTGTATCAAAAATAATGCTATAATCCATATCATAATATCCATGTGCAAAACGATTTCTCATTCCTCTTATTTCATTCCAATTTATATCATTCTGTGTTGCTACAATATAGTCTTCTGTTAAATGGTTAACAAGTTCTCCTATTTGAAATATAGGCATAGAAATTGCATTTCTAAATACAACATTAATATTAAAATCTTCTATATTTTTTCCAAACATATCAAATGTTTTTTCTATTTGTTCACAATATTCTTTCATATGTAATAACACTGTTAAATCTCTATTTAAATTACTCATATATATTCAATCTCTCTTTCTTTACTTCGTTATAAAATATGTTTTTAGCAAGTTTTATTGTTTCACTATCATATTGTATATCATTAGTATATGTTTCTTCTACTACAATATCAATTTGTTTTTTTAAAATTTGTTCTATTTCATAAGCAAGTGCAGATAATTGCAAAAGTGTTTTTAAATTTCCTTTTTTTATCATAATATCAACATCAGATTGTTGATTTGCTTCACCTCTTGCATACGAACCGAATATATATGCTTTTTCAATTCCATATTTTTTTAATATATCATATATCATTTCTTTTATTTCTTCAATTGTATATACTTTTTCACTCATAGATTAACCTCCTTTTTCATAGGTAATATAAATATATCTATATATTATCATTTCTTTAATATCTTTTCAAGTGCTAGTAATAAATTTGCTATTTTACATAAAATATGTTATAATTTTGTTATATAAGAGTAATTCTCTTCGAAACAATAAAAATTCGGAGGGAAGCCTCCGACACAAATAAAAAGGAGGTATTTTATATGTCAAATTACAAATGGGTCAAAGAAAGCGAACGATATATTGACTTACGGTCAGAAGATTTTATATCAACTAGTTTCTTTTCTGTACCTTCAGCACTAATGAATCCATTACTGCGACATGAACTTGATGATAATGGTGTTGACTGTTGTATTGATGGAGAATCTTGTGAACTGACTGCCATAGACAGAAGAATTGTTGAAATCACAGCACCTTTGTATCAATTCAATATTTATACAGGTAACTTTGATTTGTTACAAGATGCATACACAGATGACACAATTGACCCTCTTCAAAGAGAGTGGGTAAAAGAAATCTATTTAAGTTGTATGAAGAAAGTTGCTATTGAGCAATCAAAAGTTTTTGAAGAAATGTTTAAAGAAAATTCTCTTGATGAAGGAATTTCTTCAGTAGTAACAATTTCTTCAGACCCTTACGAAGAACCAAATTATTTTTATCAACAATACGTACCAAAAAACTATATTAAAGTTTGTGAAAGAAATTGCCCCTGGTCACGTGGCTACAAGCATGATGTTGTATTCATTAAAAAGATGGATGCCAAAGGACAAGCCATTACAATTAAAGTTAAAGATTTATATAAAGGACTTGTTATCGGCAAAGGCGGAGAGAACATCAAGAAAATTGCGAAAATGATTAATGCAAGAAGAATTAATGTAATTTGATAAGAATTTAGGAGTCTCTATAGGCTCCTTTTTTTCACTATGATATTAATTAGCTTTTAACAGGTGATTGCTTGTTTTTATTTTGTTGGTAACTTTCACTATGCAAGATGAGAACTATTACTATCTACACTTATACCTAATAATTCTGTATTAAGTTGTTTAAAATATTTATGTGCTCTTGTAAAAGCAATCATCTCTGTAGTACACACTGGGGTAAAATCTTACAATGTGGGGAGGATTATATTAACTTTTCGATATCGACTTTTAAATCGAATTTTACGCTTTTATCACTATAAATCCATATTTTATCTAGTATATTTTCTAAAACATACCTGCTTGGTATTTCACTTAAAATTATTTCATCGAAATACTCTATTGCAGTTTTTAACTTTTTAATTTTTTCTTTTGAAATTTCTTGTTCTTCTTTGTTTAGTATTTCTTGTAATTTTTCTATTTTGTTTGTTTTATCCAGTTCTAATTCTTTATATGTATTTTCTATCATTTGTTTTTGATATTCATTTGTACTTGATGCTAAATCTTTTATTTTTTGGTTTAATAAAACTTTATATTCCGCTTTTAGAGTTTCAAGTTCATATTTAATTTTTTCTTTATTAGTTTGCATATTAGTAGTTTTCGTCTCAATTTCTATTTTAGTTATTTCATCAATATATTGTTGTCTTGTAAATCTTAGAAATTCCCTTAAATGAATAATCATATCAGATTCTTTTATCTCATGACATTTACATCTTGTTTTCCCATAAGTTCTATACTGGGAACATTCATATCCTTTTTGCTTTTGTTTTCGATTCATGGTTATACCGACTTACTCCAAATCCACAATCACCACATTTAACTAATCCAGAAAAAGCATAGTTTCTTTTTCTTGTCCCGACAAGTACTTTTTGAATTTGCTTTTCTTTTTCTAATTTCTTGTGCTAATTCAAATGTTTCTTTTGAAATGATTGATTCATGATGATTTTCAAATACAAAATGTTCTTCTTCTGGAAGTTTAATTGCTCTGCCTCGTATAGAAACAGTTTTCTTTTTATGAGTTCTTAAGTTTCCTGTGTATACATCATTATTTAAAATATTACTTATCATATAGGTAGACCATAATTTTTGTACAGGATGTTTATAGATTCTTCCTCGTTCTAAATGTTTTTGCTGATAATATACAGAAGGAGTAGGATAGTCATAGTTGCTATTTAAAATATCACAAATTTTCTTTCTACCTAATCCATCTTCAATATATAATTTATATATTAATTCTATAACTGGTCTTATTTCTTCATCTACATATAACTTTGTAACATCTTCTGTATCTTTTACATAACCATAATAATTTCCCATTACTAATCTTCCTGATTTTTGTTTAGAATACATATGATCTCTTGTCTTTCTTGAACAGTCTTTTACATATCTTTCGTTAAACCATGTTGTAATTCCAATTGTATCATCTCTGTCATTTAAAACATCATAAGTTCCTCCCATTTCTGAAACTAGAATTAAATTTTTTTGCATATTTTTGAATTCATCAATAAGTACTAAAACTTTTCCATTGTTTCTTCCAATTCTTGATAAATCTTTTGCTATGACTACATCAATATTTCCTTCTTGTACTTTATTCATCATTTTTGAAAACTCAGGTCTATTAAAGGTATATCCCGAAACATTGTCATCTATGTAGAAGTCTTTGTCTTCGATAATCCAATTACGAGAAATAGCATAATCTTTTATAATTCTTTTTTGCTCTTCAATACTTGCATAATTTTCTTTATCTTCATCTCTAGACAGTCTACAATATCCTACAACTGTCATTTTTTCCTCCTCACTTGACCTGATATTGCCTATGAGCTGTATGTTAGCATACATTACGATTTAATTCCACCTGTTTCACAATAATTTTTTCAAGAATTTCGGGATAATTCTCTTTTCCAGATATAAAAACAGATATATGATATTTTTCTTTTTTATATTTTTCAATTACTTCTTTTGTTTCTTGTTTTTCTAATTCGTCTTTAGTTAAATAAATTTGCATATATTTTGTATTAGATATTTCATTAGAAGTAATTTGCATATAAATTAACTCCTTCATAATATTTCTCTATAAATATTATGCAAAAAGAAATACCAATTATTTCTTTTTGTCTAAAAATTACTTTAGTAAAATTCTAATACTCTAATTTTTATTATTTTTCAAATGCATCACTCCTCTCTATATATTAAGAACACAAAATTTTTATTAAATGGGTATTTTTAATAAAAACTCTTCCATATTATATAAATCTATTTTTTATATTAGATGTTGCATTTTTTGAAGAATTTATATTTTTTTGTTTAATATTTTATTCTTTTTATAAATTTAGCAATAAAGATAAACTTACACATATAATAAAAAAGTAACTATTGATATAGCTACTTATATAATCTTATTATTCAATTATTTGTCTTTTAAATATTTTTCCCAATCCATAAAAGCATGACCGATTCTTAATACTAATACTTTAGAATTTTCTTCATCAACTATATAAAATATTATATAATTTCTTACATTGATTTTTCTAATATTTTTATGCCCTGTTAACTCTTCATTTAAAATAAGCATACTTCCTGCTACATTTTCTAAATCTTTCAACTTTTGTTTAAATAAAAGTTTGTATTTGTCTGCTATAATATCTCCTGCTAGATTATATCGAAGATATGAAATAATATTTTCTAAATCTTGTTCGGCAGTTTCTGAAATTTCTACTATATATTTTTTCATAACATTTGCTCCAGTCTTTTACATATTATCTATTTTAGAAAAAGCTTCATCTAAAGAATATACTTTATTTGCTTTTATATCATCTAGTCCTTTTTGTAACTTTTCTTTTAAGTCTTTTTTACTTTTTATTGTTATACTCTCTGGAGCTTCTGTATCTATATATGATATTTTTAAATATTCAATAAAATTAATGACTTGATTCGTAAGTTCTTCTGGTAATGTTTCAATTTCATTATATAATTTTTGTTTTTCTATAGACATATTGATTACCTCCATAATAAATTTATGCTATTATTATATCATTTTTTCTTTGAAAAATCTATGAATTCTAAAAAATACCTTTATTTTTTGTAAAAAAAGATATGTGATCAACATATCTCTGTAAATATTCTGCTATTTAATAATATTTATTTTTTAATTCATTTAATACAACTTTTAAATTATATTTAATTTCTTCTTTATTACTTAAATTTATAAATTGATTAGATTCTTCTGTAAATTTATCTTTAGCATATCTTCGAATAGAATGTTTAACATTTTCGCCTTCCCATTTATATCTTGGAAAAATGTGTGCATGTACAAATTCATCTAAATTCCCTAATATTTCATAGTTAATTTTATATGGCTTATATACAGTTTTAATTGCATCCCCTACCAATGTCATATCAATTAAGAATTGTTTTCTTTCGTCCATATTCAAATTATTTAGAGATGTAATATTATCTTTATATAATAAAACACAATAACCAGGCAAAAATTGTGTATCACCAATTACAACATACCCCGATTTTAATTCTGTAATTAATGTTGGATTAGTTCCGTTTTTACAAGACTCAATTCTATTTTGCTTCCAACTATTATTTTTATCTATTTTTCTATTTACCATTATTTTGTTCACCTTTAATTATCTACCTTTCCTCTATATCATTATTTATTCCTTTTTGTATTACATTATATTCTTTTAATTTTTCTACATATGGAGCAATAGATTCATCGTTTATTGAATCTTTACTTAATGTACATTGTCTCATTACTTGTTCTTCAATTTCTAAAGCATATTGTATTAATTGTTTTGCAACTTTTGGATCATGCATACTTCCATTTGGTTTATTTTTATGCCTTTCTTGTAATTCTTCTAATCTTCCTTTTAAGCTATCAACTCCATTTGGAGAAACTCTTTGATCGCAATAAGCACATATCTTCAGTATGTAATTATCAGAATCTCTTATTTCTTTATTTTTTCTCAACTGTTTTCTATCTAAAATGTCTATTTCTTCATCTGTAAGTCCTTCTTGTTTTCCTATAATTATATTTATTTTATGGTCATCTTTCCCATATTGATTTATATATTTTTTTCTTATTTTTGCAAATTTTTGATTATTTATTTGATCTTCTGACATCTTAGCCATATTTCCCATATCATGTAATAGTGCTATTCATTATTAATGAATCATTATCTACTTTTATAGTGCTATTCCAATTATCTAAAATTTGCATACAACATGCTGCAACCCTTAACATATGCATTTGTAAATGCTCTGGTAATTCATATTTTTTATAAATTTCTATTATATTCATTTACTCCTCCTAATACATTTTTTTATAATTTTCTCTATTATTATTTCCTAGTTGTTGTTTAGATTATAGTATATATTTTTTTGTAAAACAACTATTTTATTATATTTTTTTACCTTATTAATACTATCAAAATTGCTCAAAGGCAATTTTGCAGGATCAGGGCGACGTCTCGAACCCACACAACTGCCTAAAAGCGTGGCTTTTATCGGTATACGCTTTCTTTATAGCGATGTCAAATAGATGTCTCGTTTTCTGCCCAAAAAACCAATATGAATCGATAAAATTATATTGGTTTTTTGCTTATTTCAATTCTTTTTTAGATTTACTCCATCTTTCTTTCAAAATATTTTTAATGACAAACTTAACTCTTAAAAGTTATTCGCATATAAACTTGTCCAATCAAATTTACTATAATCTCTTTCGCTCCACAATCGATTTTGTGCTAATTAAATGCAAAATTTGATTAAATTATCAATATCAAAAAATAATAGGCAATATCAGGCATTTTCATATTTTTTTCAACCTTCCCCAAATTGTAAGAATAGACGGGGGTAAAATCTCCTGGGTGAGAAAATAAAATCAACCATTTTCCTTTATAATCTTCTAACTTTATTTTACCAAACGTAGAATCCGCTTCAAAATCAGGTGCCTTTTGTCCTAATTTAACATTACCATTCATCATCAATTCATAATCCATAAAACCTACTTCCTTTCGCAATATTTTTTATATCTTATGAAAGAGATATATTTTTGTTACAAACAATTAACTAAAAAATCTTAGTTACACCATAATTATTGTTTTAATCGTAAATATCCAAGTTCCTCCCAAACATTATAGGCTAAATTAAGTCTAAAAACTAAAGTTGGTTTAGCTCCAGCTCTATTTTTATCTACTACACATGAATAATATCTAACATCTGGATCTTCAAAAGTTTTTAAAGCAAAAAACTTATTATCTACTTCCTTTAAAGAATACTCATATCTTTCAAGAGTATCTCTATTAATTTGCTTAAACAAAGTCAAAGTGTCAAGAACTTCTTTTACAGTTCTACTTACAGCTAAGTCATTTACAGTTAAATTAACAGGTAAAGTATCTGTTTCTGCCAATTGTAAAGTAGCACAAATAAACATATTAAAATTCTGTGCTAAATTTGATAATATTGTTGCAGTTTTTTTAAGTTCTTCTCCAATTCCTATATTGGCAGTATCTGTTTTTAAAGTATCATAAAATACATATTCTATTTTTTCTTTGTAATAATAATTCATTATTACTTTTTTTAATTCATCATTTGTATGATCTGTTATATTAATAAAATAAAGCGAATTCTTTATCTCTTTATTTGCCCAATCAGTTACTGCTGTTACTTGATTAAACTCTGTAGATACTTTTTGTAATCTTTTTACAAATTCTTTTTGTGTTTCCTTTTCTTCTTTAAGAACAAATCCATCTTTATCTACTTTAACTTCCTTAGGATTATCAGCTCTAAATTTAAATTCTAATAATTCTCCTTCTGTTTTCTTTATTTTATAACCATGTAATTCTTGTATTTGTTCATTATTTATGATTGTAGTAATTAAACAAAGTCTCATTTTTTCTTCTGACATTTCATTTGATATAATTAAAACTTTTTTCTTATGTACAAGTGCTGTATGTGCTGCAACATTTGTTGTAAATCTACTTTTTCCAGCATTTGAAGGCATCGCATATACCATAGTTTCACCTTTTCTTATACCTTTAAAGACATCTGTTAGTATTGGAAATGGTAATTGTAAACCGTTTCTTAAATTATTGTCTCCTGCTTGTAAAAAACTTGTTAACCCTTCATTTAAAATTGCCCTTTTAAATTTTTCTGTATCATTTACTTGTATTACAGCATTTTTTATTTCTTCTTCTGACATTTGATTATATAGTGCATAATCTTTTATTTCTACTACTTTATCTTGTAATTCTTTTATTGGAGTTTCTGTATAACTTTTTCTTAGTATAAATATTTTTTTAAGTTCTTTATATACTTTTTCCATATTATAATTTTTGTCTTGAACTTCTCTTCTCAATTTATTTTTTAAATTATATGATGCCTCTGTATCTCTTGCAAAATTAAAGCCATCTTTTGCAACTTCTGGAGTATAACTTCCTCCTTCGGTAAAAAGTATACTTTTATAAATATTTAATAATTCATCGTCTTCGAAAAAGCATTCAGCAAATAAAAAATAATATTTTACAATATATTTTGGTTCTTTTAATAATAATCCTATATATCTTCTCTCTAAATCTAAATTGCTTAATTTTTTTGGATAAAGACCCTTATCTGTGCTTTGTTCTTCGTTTATATTTTGATTTATGGTTTTATTTGATATATTTGTTAATAGATTAACTTTTTGTAAGGCTCCTGCTAAATTGTTATCCATTAAATCTTGTTTAATATTTGCAATAAGTCCTGCATTTTCTGCATTTATAGGTACAGTATTTAATATTTCATATACTTTACTTACAATTTCTTTCTTTTCCATTTCTATTTTTTCCTTATAATACTATTTAGGTTTTTGTAAAGGTTCTACCTATAAACCTTTATTTATATATTACATTTCTCTCTAATCTCGTCAATTTGTTCGTTTATGTTTTGTAGGTTAATTGGTGATTTTATTGTATTATCATCAAAATTGTATTTTTCTTTTTGCTTTAAGATTCTTAAAACGCTTCTATTTACTCTCCCTATATTTTTTTCATATGCATTTAGTAAGCCTTTAATTGCTTTTTCTTCTTTATTTTTGTTATATCTAAAAACTATTATATCATTCCCTGCATCAAAGGCCTTTTTTACTGCTCTTATTTCTCCATAAAACAACTTAATTGCTTTCATTTTTAAGTCATCTGTTATAAGTAACTTATTATATCTATACTTTTTTCTAATATATTTTCCTATAAATACTCTCGAAAGTGATGCTGGATGAATTGTAGTTATTTTGGGTATTACTAAATGACCAACAAGTATGGCATCTGCTCCATTTTTAATTGCTCTTTCAAAGGGGATTATATCTTCTTGTTCTAATTCTTTATAACTTTTTTGAATTATTGGTAAGGTATAATGTGAATCTTGTTTTGTTGAGCCATGTCCTGGAAAGTGTTTTATTACAGATATTACCTTCTTTTCTTGTAATTGTTTCATAAAGGTTATGCCATCTTTACTTACAATATCTTTATTATTTGAATATGCTCTATCTCCTATTGCATGTTTATCTCTAAAGTTTTTAAGATCTAATACTGGTGCAAAATTCATGTTTATTCCACAATTTTCTAGTATCTGTGCAATTATCCCTGAAGACTGTTTAACTAATTCTGTACTTCCACTTTCTTCTATTAGGTTTGCAGAAGGTAATTTGTGAAATTCTGGTGGTAATCTGTTTACTCTTCCTCCTTCTTGGTCTATTGCTATTGTTAGTGGTATTTTGTTTTCTTTGTTTAGTTCTTTTAAAGCTTCTATTAATTTAATTAAATCTTTATAGGTTCCAAAGTTTTTTCTATATAAAATTATTCCACCTATTTTATAAGTTTGTATTAGTTTTTTTATTCTATCTGTTATATAGTTTGTCTCCATTCCAACCATGAGCATTTGACCTATTTTTTCTTCTTTTGTTAGTTCGTTTATTTTATATTTCATACAATCCCTCTTTTATTGTTTTTATTATACTATACTAGTATTTTAAATACAATATTTTATATTAAAAAAATCTACTCGCTCTCTAAAGCTTCTAATTACTAAAAAATAAATAGTTAGAAGCCTTCTTGCACTATTCTTAGCTAAGTTAATATAAACAAAAAAATAATTAAAGTTTTAAGCGATTGCCATAAAGTAATTGCCTCAATATTACTAATATGATATTATTATTAAAAAATAAAGAAAAGGAGATTAAAGATGGCCTTTGATGGAATAGTAACAAAAGCAATAGCTTCAGAACTTCAACAATTATCCGGAGCAAGAATAGATAAAATATACCAACCTAATAAAAACACAATAATATTAGGTTTTTATTATAGTGGAAAAAACTATGCACTAAACCTAAATATAGATCCTATAAACTATAGATGTCACTTAACAACACATTCTCAGATAAACCCAAAAGTTGCACCTAATTTTTGTATGGTATTAAGAAAACATTTAATAGGTCTACATATAAAAAACTTAATAACAAACAATCTAGAAAGAATAATAACAATTGAATTTGAAGGTTTTGATGATGTAGATGATATAATTACAAAAAAATTAATAATTGAATTAATGGGAAAACATTGTAATCTAATACTCTTAGACGAACAAAACCTAATTATAGACAGTATAAGACATATAAATTCAGAAAATAGTACTAGAAATATTTCACCACATACAAAATACACTTATCCACCTGTGAGTAAACTTAATATATTAGAATGTAAAAATTTTGAAGCCTTTATAAAACCATTAGAAATCGAAAAACTAGAAACTATCTCAACTAATATTTCTAATACCTATAATGGTATTTCAAAAACCTTTATAGATAAGGTTATAGAAAACTTAAAAATTGTAGAACTAAATACTGATAACTTAAAAAAAATATATTCTTACATCACAAACCTTATAAATTTGACTACATCAAATAAATTAAAATTTGAAACAATTTATAAAAACAATACCCCTATAGATTACACTCTAGTAACTTCAGCTTCTACAGATAACTTTGAATTAAATTATTTTATAGATGATTACTATTTTTTAAAAGAATCTAAAGAAACCTTTAAAAATTATAGAAATAATATTTTAAAAATGATTTTAAATACTTTAAAAAAATATAAAAAAAGATTATTTAATATAAATGAAAAATTAGAAAATTGCGAAAATATGGATTTATATAAGTTATATGGCGAGTTAATTACTGCTAATTTATATAAAATTAAAAATCAAAATATATCTAACATATCTTTAGAAAATTATTATGATAACAATAACTTGATATCCATTCCTTTAGATATTAAATATACTCCAAGTGTTAATGCAAAAAGATATTTTAAAAAATATAATAAATTAAAAAATGCTTTAGAAATAGTAACTATTCAAAAAAAGGAAACTGAAAAAGAATTAAATTATATAGAAAGTATTGTTTACGAATTAGAAAACTCATCAAATATAGATGAAGTTTTAAGTATTTTTGAAGAAATAACTGAAAATGTCATTTTTCAGGATAAAGTTTCTTTCAAAAAAAATCCTAAAGTAAAAAAATCTAACCTTACTAAAAATAAAAAAGTTTCTTTTAATCCAATTAAATATACTATTGATGGCTTTACTCTTTTTGTAGGAAGAAACAATAAGGAAAATGATTATTTAACTTTAAAATTTTCCAAAAAAACTGATTTATGGTTTCATACTAAAGATATTCATGGTAGTCATGCTATCTTAATTATTAATGGAAAAGTTCCTAGTGATGAAGTTCTAATAAAAAGTGCTCAAATTGTTGCTTTTCATAGTAAAGCTAGAGATTCTTCAAACGTACCTGTTGATTATTGTGAAGTCAAATTTGTAAAAAAACCTAAAGGAAGTAAACCTGGAATGGTCATCTATACTAATAATAAAACCCTTACAGTTCAGCCTAAACTTTGAAAAAAATTCTTAATTTTTCAAAAACACGAACAAACCTTTGACATTTCAAAATCCATATGATATAATAGTACAAATGTTTGTATAAGGTGGATAAAATGGATATATTAGAAAAATTAAAAATATTATCAGCTTCAGCAAAATATGATGCATCATGTAGTTCAAGTGGAAGTAAAAGAAAAAACACAAAAAATGGAATAGGAAATGGTTCAGTATCAGGAATATGTCATAGTTGGGGAGCCGATCGGAAGATGTATTTACTTACTAAAAATACTATTAACAAATAGTTGTATGTATGATTGTAAATACTGTATAAACAGATGCACAAACTCTGTGCCCAGAGCAACTTTTACTCCGAGGGAAATAGCAGACTTAACAATAAACTTCTATAAAAGAAATTATATAGAAGGACTATTCTTAAGTTCAGCAGTAATAAAATCACCAGACTACACAATGGAAAAATTAATAAAAAGCATATCTATATTAAGGAATGAGTATAACTTTAACGGATACATCCATTGCAAAACAATACCTGGATGTAGTAAAGAATTAATTGACAAATTAGGAAATCTAGTAGACAGATTAAGTATAAATATAGAACTACCTTCAAATGACAGTTTAAAACTATTAGCACCACAAAAAGAAAAAACAGGTATCTTAACACCAATGAATTACATCTCTAAAGAAATTAAACAAAATAAACTAGATACCAATAAATATAAAAACAACTTTGTACCTGCAGGACAAACTACACAACTCATAGTTGGAGCAACACCTGAAACTGACTTAAAAATATTAAAACTATCAGAAGGCTTGTATAATAAATTAAGTTTAAAAAGAGTATATTATTCTGCATATGTAAGTATAAATAACGATAAAAACTTACCAACTTTAGAAACACCACCTTTACTAAGAGAAAATAGACTATACCAAGCAGATTGGTTACTAAGATATTATGGATTTACAGTTAGCGAATTATTAGATGAAAAACATCCTAACTTTAACCATCTATTAGACCCAAAATGTGACTGGGCTTTACGAAATATCCAAAAATTTCCAATAGAAATCAACACAGCAGATTACTTCACTTTACTAAAAATACCTGGAATTGGCGTTATATCTGCAAAAAAAATAATACGAGCACGACGAACCTTCCTACTTGATTTTGAAGCTCTAAAAAAATTAGGAGTAATATTAAAAAGAGCAAAATACTTCATAACATGCAAAGGTAAATATTTCAATACAATAACAAAATTCAATCAAAACTTTATAGAAACAAACCTAATATACCAAGAAAGAACATCAATTCCACAACCTGAATTAAAACAACTCTCATTATTTGATAAATTAGAACCAACAAAGGAGGACAAAATAAAATGTCTCACTGGAAGCTTATAAATAAAACCTATCTTTATGATGGAACCTTTGATGGACTATTAACAATAGTTTTCGAATGCTATTGTAAAAAGACCTTACCAAAAAGTATCTATAAAGCATCAAATTATGAACAAAACTTTTTAGATAATATTATAACAATTGAAACAAATTACGAAAAATCTCAAAGAGTTTTTTATGGAATTGAAAAAAACATCTGTAAACAAGCTTTATATAACAGTTATTATGCCTTTTTATGCGAAGAAAAAGATAAAGAAATAAACCTATTAAAATATATATGTACTGGCTTTGATACAGGTCCAGAAATTAACAATATGCTTACTCTCTCTTATGTATTTAAAGTTATAAATATGAAAAAAAGAGCTTTTGGGGAAAATCATAGATTAAAAGGCTTATTACGTTTTCAAGAAATTGGAGAAAATTTATATTATTCTTCCATCCATCCAGACAATAATATATTAGAACCCTTAGGACAACATTTTATAAGAAGATTTCCTACACAAAATTTCCTTATACATGATAAAACAAGAAATTTATGTTTTATATACAATTGTAAAGAATATCAAATTATAGATAGTACAAACATAAAAATCCCTAATATTTCTGAAAATGAACAAAAATATCAGGAATTATGGAAATTATTTTTTAACACTATATCAATAAAAGAAAGAAACAATCCTAAATGTCAAAGGCAATTTATGCCAAAGAAATATTGGAAAGATTTAATAGAAGAACCTTAACCTTCTATCATCTTTCTAGTTTCTTCTTTTACTTTTTGATCTAAATCTAAAATCTCTTCTACCGTATTTAATTCTAAAGGTTTGTGATTATCTAACATATTCTTAATACCTTTTGGAATTTGAGTATATTTTATCTTTTTATTTAAAAATGCATCAACTAAAACTTCATTCGCAGCATTTAATACAACTTGAAAACTATGTCCCTTTTCTATTGCTTCAAAAGCCAATTTTAGACACTGAAATTTTTCCAGATCTGGTTTTTCAAAAGTTAATTGTGAAATCTCAAATAAGTCAATTTTTTCAATATTATTTGGTAATCTATTTGGAAAATTTAAAGCATATGCAATTGGTATTTGCATTGATTTCGGACCTAAATTAGCCATTATAGTTCCATCTACAAATTGTACTGCAGAATGTACTATACTTTTTCTATGTACTACTACTTCAATTTGCTCTGGATTTACATCAAATAACCATTTAGCTTCTATTACTTCAAATCCTTTATTCATCATAGTAGAAGAATCTATTGTAACTTTTGGTCCCATTTTCCATGTTGGATGATTTAAAGCTTGTTCCACTGTTATATCATCTGTTATTTCTTTATCAAAAAATGGTCCTCCTGAAGCAGTAAGTAATATTTTATCTATTTTATTTTGCTTTTCCCCTTGTAAACTTTGCATAATTGCACTATGCTCACTATCTACAGTTAATAAAATAGCATTATTTTCTTTAGCAGTATCCATTATTAACTTTCCACCAGCTACTAATACTTCTTTGTTTGCCAAAGCTACTGTTTTTCCATTTTTTATCATGTTATAAGTTGGTCTTAAACCTGCAATTCCAACTAAGGCAGATACTCCAATATCAAAGTCTGTGGATTTTGATATTTCTTCCATGCCATCTTCTCCAAAATACACCTTTATATCTGTAAACTTTTCTTTTAATTTATTAGCATTTTCTTCAGATGTAATATATACCTTTTGTGGCTTAAATTCTTCAATTTGTTTAATTAATTTATCAATATTTTTCCCTGCTACTAAAGTAACAGCCTTGAATAAATCTGGATTTTCTCTAACAACCTCTAAAGTACTATCTCCAATAGAACCTGTTGAACCAAATATTGCAATCTTTTTCATACTAAATCTAATTCCTTCCTCAATTTATTAATCTAGTTAGAAAAGAATTTTTCAACCTTTTCCACCTTAAATATTTTAATTTTTTAAGAAACTATTAATTATTCCTTAAAATTAATAGATGTATCTCCTACACCTGCATTAACTTTTACGCTTACTTTACCATTACCAATAATATCATCATCTCTCACCTTTTTCCCTGCAACTGTAAAATTACCTAAACCTGTTTGTGTTTTTATTTTATATTGATTTTCTCCTCCTTTTAAATTTAATTCAACTTTACCAACACCTGAATTAATATCTCCACTTTCTGTAATTTCACTTGTCATAACTAACTTTCCAATACCACAATTTAATTTTAAATCATCTATTGTAGAATCATTTATTACAGTATTTCCTGTTCCACATTCTATTTTTGCATGTTTAGCAACAAGTTTATTAATATCACATTTTCCTACTCCAACTTTTAAATCTAATCTTTCTGAATTCAAATAATCAATTTCAGCTTTATTAACACCTGTTTCAATATTAATTCTATCAAAATTTAAATCCTCTGGAATATGTATAATCACTCTTGGTACAACATTTTGGCTATCAAACCAATTCAAATTAAATTCTTTATCTTTTATTCTTAAAGTATCTCCACTAGTTTTACACTCAAATTGGTTAGATACATCAAAAGTTTCTACTTTGAGTTTATCACCTTTTACTATTTCTAATTTGCAAACTTTTAATTCTATATTCATATTTTTAATATCTGAATAATTTTCTTCCCATTTAGTTGTCATTATTTGTGAGCTATCTTTGTAATCTTTATAATTTTCTATTCCTACTGTAATTCCCAATATTGTAGTAAGTGAGAAAACAATCATTCCTACTATCATAATTATTAAATAAAATGCAAAAGCTATTGCTCCATATTTTATTATTTTTTGTAAAGATGTCATTTTATTTCTACACCTCCAAATATTGCATTACTATTAATATAAATTGTAGGTAAACTTTCGTTATATTGGTTTTTTGCTTTATTACTTGTTCCTCCAAATATTGGTGTTGATTTTACTTTAATATTAACCTTTGTTGGAACTGTTATTTCTATTCCTCCAAATATTGCATTTGCATTTATTATTGTATCTTTTGTTATATTTGCTTTTTCTAGTCTTAATTCTACACTTCCAAAAACTGCATCTAAATTAGCACCTTTGAATTCTTGACCAGCAAAATCTGCATTTTGTGATCCAAAAGTTGCACAATATTCCTGTAAGTTATCTTTATTTGAATTTAACTCTTTAATTTTGCCATTAACTTTTTTATGAATACTATCTCTAAATAAAATGCTAATTCCTATCATTACTAAAATAAATGGAAAGATTAATTTACCAATTAAATTAAAAGATAAGAAGCCTTGTGCACAAAGAAGTAATACAATTCCTACCACAAGCCATATAAAACTCCAAATTCTTCCTTCTCCTTTTATAAATTCAATAATACTTGGAACAATTATAAATAAAGTCCACCAACCTCTAAAAAATATGTTGATATTTGTAACTCCCATTGCATTTAAACCAAATATTAAGCCTATAGCAATAAATACTAAGCCCCATAAAATACTTCCAATTTTTTTCATTTTCCTTTTTTATGATATTTTATATCATATTCTCCCTTCTTTATTTATTTTTGTTTCTTATTATAGAAACTATAATTTTATTTTATAACGAAAAGTCAGCATGCCTCTCCCTTATTTAAATATAAATTTACTAAATAGTAAATCTATTTAGTTAAAAACTAATTTTTCAAGGTTATTAAAGGTTGCGTCTTCTTTATCTAACACTATATCAAAGTTTTTATTATAAATTTCTAAATTACTGTCCTTTGATAAAAAAGCAACTGTTATTACTTTATCTAACCTTTCTTTTGATACCATTTTTTTGTCATCTATTAAGTCACCTACAAGTATACCATATTCTCTTTGATTTAACTTCTCTTTTAATTCCTCTGGTAAATATCCTTTCATGTTTTTATTTAAAGAATGTATCATTTTGGCCTTAAATTTTTCCATATTACCTTTCTCATCAAATTTGATGAAATTACTGATGATGTACATATTTTCATAAAGGCTATTGTTTTCTTTTAAAAATTGCTCAATTATATTTCCTATTCCTGCTGATAATATGATTAAAGGTATTTTGTTTTTGTTTGCCTTTTTTAAGAATTCTTTTGCACCTTTTCTAAATATTAAGTCTCCTTCCTTTGTTGATTTTTCTAATTTTTCTTTTGTTAGCTTGTATTCATAAAGTGTATTTATGCATCTTTCATACCATTCAATTATGTATTTTTCTTTTTTTGTTTCTTCCATTGTATAATCTATTTCTATTGGAGAGTAATATTCGTATATCTTATCTAGTTTTTCCTTGCATCCTTTGCTTAATTCTGAACTACATACTCCCCAAGAGTCTTTGCTTTCAAAACTTGTGATAGTTTTATCAAAGTCTAATACTATAAAGGTATTGTCTTTTTTTAGTTTAAGTTTCTCTATTTTGTTTGTATTTATATATTGCATCTTATACACCCCTTTGTATTTTACTATATTTATCCATAAATTGCAATAACTTAACTTTTTTAATCTTATAACTTATTTACTTTTAATATTTTACTAGCTCACAAATTTGAAATATCAAATTGTCAATTTTATTACATTATCTTAATTGCACACCATCTATCTAACAACAATAAAAAATACACAATAATTTTGCAACTTTTTCATCTTAACGCATATTTTTTAATAATAGAAAAAAATGGAGGTAATAAAAATGAGTAAAAAAAATAAAGTAGCAATAGTAGGAGCTACTGGACTAGTTGGAAGAACTGTACTAAAAGTATTAGAAGAAAAAAACCTATACTACTTAAATTACACACTATTTTCATCAGAAAAGTCTGCTGGAACAAGAATAAAATTCTTTAATACAGATTACATAGTATGCCAACTAGATGAAAACTCCTTTAATACAAATTATGACTATGCAATCTTTTGTGCAGGAGGAAAGGTCTCAGAAAAATATGCACCAATTGCAGCAGAAAAAGGTTGTATAGTTATTGACAATAGCAGTATATTTAGAATGGATGAAAATGTACCTTTAGTAGTACCAGAAGTAAATCCTGGAGATATCTTTAAAAATAAAGGAATAATTGCTAATCCTAACTGTTCAACAATTCAAGCTGTTTTGCCCTTAAAACCCTTAGATGATAACTATAACATAAAAAGAATTGTTTACTCCACTTATCAAGCAGTATCTGGTGCTGGAAGATATGGAATAGAAGATTTAGAAAATAAACATAGTGGTGAAAAGCTAAAAAAATTTCCACATTCAATTTATAATAACTGCCTTCCACATATTGATGTATTTATGCAAGACGGATACACAAAAGAAGAACATAAAATGATTAATGAAACAAGAAAAATACTAAATAAACCTCAATTACCTATTACTGCTACAACTGTTAGAGTTCCAATTGTTAATTGTCATGGTGAATCGATAAACCTTGAATTAGAAAAGGACTTCGAGCTTTATGATGTTAAGGTTTTACTTCAAAACTTTCCAGGAATCATTGTTGTTGATGATCCTGAAAAAAATTATTATCCCTTAGCTAGTCAAGTTAATGGAAATGACGAAGTTTTTGTTGGAAGAATTAGAAGAGACTATAGTGTTAAAAATGGAATCAATCTTTGGATAGTAGCAGATAATTTAAGAAAAGGTGCTGCAACAAATGCTGTACAAATATTAGAAAAACTAATATAATACATGTTTTTTTTTAAAAAATATATTGAAAGATAATCATTTATTTATAGTAAGAGGAGGATGAAAAAATGAAACAAATTTTATTTAAAGGATGTGGAACTGCAATTGCTACACCTTTTAATGATACAGGTGTTAATATAAATGAATTTAAAAAATTAGTTGAGTTTCAAATAGATAATAAAGTTGATAGTTTAATTGTTTGTGGAACTACTGGAGAGGCTTCTACCATGACAAAAGAAGAAAAAATAGAAGTTATTAATTGTGCAATACAAACTTCAAATAAAAAAATACCAATTATAGTAGGAACAGGTAGTAATAACACTAAGCAAGCTATTGAAAATAGTCAATTAGCTGAAAGTTTAGGAGCAGATGGATTATTAGTAGTAACACCTTATTATAATAAAGCAACTCAAAAAGGACTAATTGCCCATTATAAAGCAATTGCTGAAAGTGTTTCAATTCCTATAATTTTATATAATGTACCTAGCAGAACAGGTGTAAATATTTTACCACAAACCTGTTTAGAACTTTCAAAAGTTCCTAATATAGTTGCTATAAAAGAAGCTAGTGGTAATATTTCTCAAGTAGCTGAGATTACAAAACTTTGTGGAGATAATCTTTATATATACTCAGGTAATGATGATCAAATTGTTCCTATTTTATCTTTGGGTGGAATTGGAGTTATCTCAGTTCTCTCAAATATAAAACCTAAACTAACACATGATATTGTTCAAAACTTTTTTGAAGGTAATTTATCAGCTTCCTTAAAACTACAGTTAGATAATTTACCTTTAATTAAATTACTATTTACAGAAGTTAATCCTATTCCTGTAAAAGCTGCATTAAATATATTGGGTTTTGACTTTGGGGAACCACGTTTACCTTTATCTCCTATTTCTAAGGAAAATTTTGAATTATTAAAACATGAATTACTAAAAGCTTAATAAATAATTATTAAAAATTTAATAATTATTTATTAGTTAAGTTTCAGAATTATTAAATAAAATCAGCTGTTACTATTCAGACTAGATAAAATTTCTTAATTTTTTTGTAGAATCTTGTAATCTAAATTATACTTATGATATAATAAAAAGGAATTACATAAGATTGAATTTAAAGAGGGATTTACAATGAAACAACAATTTAAAGAAGAAATTGACAATAACGAAGAATTTCAAAACCTTATACAAGAATTAATAACAAATAATACAGTTCAACAAATGAAAAATTATAGGCAACACTATGAAACTACATGTTTTGACCACTGCTATGTAGCATCCTATTATTGCTATCTAATATGTAAAAAATATCATTTAGACTATAAATCTGCAACTCGAGCCGCCATGTTACATGATTTATTTTTATATGATTGGAGAATTAAAAATGGCAGAAAAGGTTTTCATGCCTTTACACATGGGAAACTTGCTTGTAAAAATGCCTGTGAACTATTTGACCTAAACCCTAAAGAAAAAGATATAATTACAAAACATATGTGGCCAGTAACTCCAGCACTTCCAAAATCTGCTGAAGGTTTTATTTTAACACTTGTAGATAAATATTGTGCTATATCTGAATCTTTAGAAGTTATAAAATCACAACTATTTATGAAAAAAGCCTTTCGTTATGCATATTTATTCTTAAGTTTAATTATAATAAAAATATAATAGAGTCCACATGAGATATAGTGGACTCTATTCTTTTAATTTAGGACTAAATTGTAATAATTCAACTATTATTTCCAATTTATTGTTCTTCTTATTTGCATATATTTTTCCACCTAACTCTTCTGTAAATTCTTTAGCAATAGCAAGTCCTAAGCCTGTATTACCGTTTGTTCTAGATATATCTACTGTATAAAATTCTTCAAACATCTTTTCAGTATCTAATTCTTCATATTGTAACTCATTTTCAAATATTAGCCTTATTTTATCTTCAACCTTAACTGTTATTATTAAATCCTTTAAGCTATGTTTATATGCATTTCCTATTAAGTTATCTAATACTCTTGTCAGCAATTTTTCATTAGAATATATCAAAATTTCCATTTGATCATTTATATATATAATTTTCCTATTCTGTTTTTTGTAATCTTCATAATAATTTGCAAGACAATTTTCTAAAATAACCTTTAAATTGATTTTTTCAAGTTCTGGACTCCCATTATTTGAAATAATATTTGAAAATTCAAAAAAAGAATTGATTAATTCTTCTAATCTTTTAAGTCTTTCTTCTATTATAATCAATTCTTTCCTTTTCTCTTCTTCACTTATTTCTGAATTCAAGATTATATCTATATATCCTATAGAAGATGTAAGTGGTGTCCTTAAATCATGTGAGATGTTTATCATCATTTTCATTAGTGCTTTATTTTTTTTTGCATATTGTAATTCTAATCTTTTACTTTCTTTTAATAAAGCATTTATTTTTATAAGTATTGATTTAATATTTCTTAAATTATGTCTCGAATAAATTAAATTATTAGTTTCTATACTTTTTAAAGTATCAATTCTTTTTGGCAATTCTTTTAATTCTATGTTCAATAAGAAAAGATAAGTAAGCAACCCTAATATAATTAAACTTAAAATAATTATAACTATTACCATACTTATTTCCTTTCTTTTTATTTGATTTCTGATTTCTTAAATATATAATATCCTATTATATTAAATATAACTATATATGCAATTCCTAGGAAGCAAACTTTGATAATATATTCCTCTGTGGGATTTTTTACTAATTTTGTTAGTGCATAGTGTAATTCATAATTATAAAACCAATCCAATTTTATTTTAAATAAATTTGTTATACCCATAAATATCATTTGCAATATTATAATGAATGGAATTGAAATTGTATTAAACAGAGAAGTCTTTTTTAATGCAAAGGCAAAACCTACTAGTAAACTCATTATACCATATAATAGAGGAAGTTGCAAAAATGTTAATTTAGTTATTTCCAAAAAAGATGAAGCAAAATTTCTTCCATTTATTATTAAATTTAATAAATATGTAGAATAATTGTTAAATAAAATTATTACTGTTCCCAAGCCTAGTACAAGTAAAAGCTTTGAAAAATAATACTTCTTTCTTGTTATTGCTGATGATAAAGTGTTTTTTATACTTTTATTTGAAAAGTCTGTTGTTATAACAAATACTACAATTGGAATAAAAAAGTAGTATAAATTATCATTATTTCCTAGGATTGACTTATCTAATTCAAAAGTTGTATAACTCTTCATTATATCTCTATATTCTGTTAAACTACTTGCTTTACTAACTTTAGACAAGAATTCAGCGTCCATATTTAAATTTTCAACTGATATACCTACAGCTCCAGCTGACATACTAATACAATCTACTAATAACATTAAAAAAATAATAGTAAAAACTATATAAATTCCTTTTCCTTTAAAAATTCTATACAAATCAGATTTTATTAAATTTATCACTTTACTTTTCCTCCTTTATTAAAGCTTTAAAGTAAGCTTCTAAAGATATTCCTGTTTCTTGAATTTGTTTAACGTTTATGTCCTTTTGCACAAGAATTTTATTTATTTTTTCACTCTGTTCCAAATAGTCATAAAGCCTAATTTCACCACTATCAATTACTTTATAATTTGTAGTATTTAATTCTTTTTCTAGAACTACTGCTACCTTTTTTGTATCATCTGTTTTTATTACAATACTTTTTGAACATTCTTTATCTAATTCTTCTTTTGTAAGTTCCTTTATTACTTTTCCTTTTTCTAGTATACAAAATCTAGTTGCAAGCATATAAAGTTCTGACAGTATATGACTAGATATTAAAATTGTTATATTTCTTTCTTCCTTTAGCATTTTAAAAGTCTCTCTTAAATCGCTAATTCCAATAGGATCAAGTCCATTTATAGGTTCATCTAATAATATAAAATCTGGATTGTCTAGAATTGCAAAAGCTATTCCCAATCTTTGTTTCATACCAAGTGAAAAGTTCTTAAATTTCTTATTCTTAGCATCCTCTAGTCCTACTAGTTTAATTGCTTCCTCTATCTGTGACAGATCTGTAATTCCTTTTTGAATTGCATAATATTTTAGATTATCCTTCGCATTTAAATTAGGAAAAAAAGCTGGATTTTCTATTAAACTTCCCATTCTTCTTTTGGTTTCTGTTAAGTTATTGTCCTTTGTATCAAATAGTTGAAATTCTCCACTTGTTTTATTACAAAGTGTTGTAATTATTTTCATCAAGGTCGTTTTCCCTGCCCCATTTCTTCCTATTAATCCATAAATATCTCCTTTATTTATTTGTATATTTATGTTATCTAAAGCAGTAAAATCTTTGTATTTTTTTGTCAAATTATTAGTTTTTAAAACTACTTCCTTCATTTTTAATCTCCTTCCTTAAGGTACAAATCTGGTTGAAAAAATTAGATATTTAGCTAGACAAATAAGCTTTTAAGTTATTAGACGTATGTGTGATATATGTTAATTAAATTAAAAGCTAAATTTAACGATGCTAAATGCCAATTATTTTTTAACCTTATTATTTCCTAAATTTGATTATACAAAAAAAGTGTTAAGAAACCCTTAACACAATTCTTAAAAAAGTCTTAAATTTTTATATGAATATTATTACCTTTTTTATTTTTTTAACTTATAACCTATACTCCATACAGTTTCTATATATTCTTCTTTTGGATTTTTTTCTTTTAATTTATTCCTTATTTTACTTATATGTACATTTAGTGTATTATCATCCGCCGATTCTTCATTATCCCATACTTTTTCTATTAAATTATTTTTAGTAAATACTTGCTTTTGATTTTCTAACATTACTTTTAGTATTTTAAATTCTGTTTTTGATAAATTTATTTCTTGCATATTACATTTTACAGAAAACTCCCTTATGTTTAATTCTAAATCTTTATGTTTAAGGATAGTTTCTTTATCTTTATTGTTAATACTATGCCTTAATTGAACTTCTATTCTAGCAAGTAATTCTTTATTATTAAAAGGTTTTGTTATATAATCTTCTACTCCTAGTTTAAATAAGTCTATTTTTTTATCTACTTCATGTACAGCACTAATTACTATTATTGGTACTCTTTTTTTATTTTGTAATTCTCTAATTATTTCTTCTCCATTTTTTCCTGGTAACATTAAATCTAGTAATATTATATCTATTTCCTGATTATGTAGTAATACACCCTCTGTACCTGAATATGCTCTCTCTACGTCATAGTTATTGATCTCTAATAATTTACTTAACATTTCATTTATGTTGTTATCATCTTCTATTATTAGTATTTTTTTCATTTTTTTATTATAATTCATATTTTTCTATTCCTTTTTTATATCATCATTAATTTTATTTAAATAAATATTCCTCTTTTAGTAATTCTGCTATTACATTATCACAAAAATAATTATATAAGTCATAATACTCTTTTACTTGATTTGGCAATTTCACTAAATCTCTTTGATGTTATTCAATTAATCTATCAATATCTTTATCTGTTCTTGCTTTGTTAAATTCTTCTTTTTGTGCAACAATTTTCATGCTTTCTATTAATTTTTTTCGTTGTTCTATAAAATAGTCTATATTATTAATATTTCCATAATGAAATAACATCTGTAAAATCATGTTTACGATTCCATTAACTACAAACATTTCTGTTGTATTTTCTAAGTTTAATTCACATATTTTCTTAAAATTCTCATAAGTATATAAATTTGTCATAGTTTCAGATATTTTAGCATGTATATGTGTCAATGATGTGAAACAAACTTTTATAAAAAAATTTGTAGTATTA
>CAMXQV010000002.1 GCA_947245515.1 uncultured Clostridium sp.
ATAATATTCATATGTTATTATTTGATTATGACTCTTTTCTCTTGTAAGACTATAACTTCCTTCATATCCTGATTCTATAACTAGTAATTTATCATCATCAAAATAATCTTGTACATCTTTATAGAAATTTCCTTGATTTCCCTTTAATGCTACGCAATAATCTCCTCCTTTTTCTATTACTGCCGTTACGTTTTCTTTTTGTGTATTTAGTGCATCCCATGTACATATTACACCTTTTAAATTTAGTCTTTCTATTAATTTTGGAATAACTGTTATTTCGTTTGTTTTTTCTTCTATCATTTCTTGTTCTACACATATTCCATACTTACTTCAAAATACATTTAATATATTTAATGGCTTTATTTCTTCATCTCTTCTTGAACTTCCTCTTTCAATCTTTCCATCAAAATGATACATTTCTTTTTTATTTTTATTTATTTCTGTTAATATATTTGAAAACTCCACACATATTTTATTAATTTCATTTGATTCTAATAAAGATATTACTCTTTCATATGTTTGAGCTGATGGAATGCCTCCTGTTAACAACAAAAAATTTCTTAACCATTCTTTATTTTTTATTGCAAACATTTCTATTTCTTCCCATTCATCACAATTAGATATTACTGCAAGTAATGCCACACATACTATATCCCATATTTTATATTTACATTTTCTTTTCATTCTTTTATCTGTTAGATTTTTTGCTTGATTTTTTAGATGTTTTAATTCTGCTATACTTATTTTTTTCATATCAATTTTCTCACAATTAAATTTATTTTTTATATCTTCTGTTTTCATTTGTTTAATCACCAAAGATATTTTAATAAATTATCCTGAAAAAATCAAATTTTTAACAATTTTAAGTCTGCTAACCATTTAATACCAATGATTAACAGACTTTTTAAAAAAATTTCATGATTTAGTCCTGTATTTCAATACTGTTACAGTCTCTGTAATATTCTGTGGATAACTTTCTCTTATTTTTATATTTCCAATTTAGGGCTGAGTAGTAACCTCGCATAGAAAATATGTAACATAACTTTAACTAAAAATATTGACATTCCAATTATTTTATTATAAAATGCAAACAAAAGTTCTGAACAATAGACAAAGAAAAATATAAGTATCAATAAATGTGATAAGAACTAAATTTATTAAAAAGGATGTGTTCTTATGAAAGAAAAAAAGAATAAAATTATTTTATTTGAAAATCAAGGAGTAAAATTAGAGGTTAATTTAAAGGAAGAAACTGTATGGCTTACACAAGCACAGATGGAAGAATTATTTGATGTAAAACATTCAACAATAAGTGAGCATATTAATAATATTTTTAAAGAAGGAGAACTTGAAGAAAAAACTTCTGTCGGAATTTCCGACAAAAGTACAGGTGGTAGAAAATCCAAAATATATAATTTAGATGTTATAATATCTGTTGGGTATAGGGTTAAATCAAAAAATGGCGTAATTTTCAGGCAATGGGCGAATAAAATTTTAAAAGACTATATGCTAAAGGGATATGCTGTAAATCAAAGAAGATTAGAATATTTAGAAAAAACAATAAAGCTAATTGATACAGCAAATAGAATAGATGAAAGATTAGAAGGTAATGATGCAAAAGAAATTTTAAAAGTAATTGGAGATTATTCAAAAGCATTAGATTTACTAGATGATTATGACCATAGAACTTTAAAGAAAATAGATGGTAATATTGATGAAAGAAAGATTGAATACAAAGAATGTATAGAGGTAATAAATAAGTTAAGATTTAATGAAGAAAGTTCACTATTTGCAGTAGAAAGAGACAAAGGCTTAGAATCAATTATTGGTAATATTTATCAAAGTTTTGCAGGGCAAGATATTTATAAGAGCATAGAAGAAAAAGGTGCAAATTTCTTATATTTAATAGTAAAGAACCATGTATTTGCAGATGGAAATAAAAGAATTGCAGCAACCTTGTTTATATACTTTTTAAACTTTTATGGAATATTATACATAGATGGAAAGCAAACAATAGATAATAATACTTTGACAGCTTTAACATTGTTAATAGCAGAGTCAAACCCAAAAGAAAAAGATATAATTATAGATTTAGTGATGAACTTTTTGAACAATGATTGAGATTTAATCTCAGCGACAACTTACAATATATAGGGCAAGTAATTAGTTGAAATTATCTGCCTTTTATTATATAATCGAAGCACAAGATAGTAATATATAAAGGAGATTAGGTAATTATGGAAAAATGGAAATGTCCTAAATGTGAAAATGAGGAATATGAAAAAGACCAATTTCAAGCAACAGGAGGAGATTTTGCAAAAATATTTGATGTACAAAATAAGAAATTTATTACGATAAGTTGTAGTAAATGTGGTTATACAGAATTATATAAAACAGGAACATCAGCAGGAATGAATATATTCGATTTTTTAATGAATTAAATAAAATTACAATCTGTCTAGGAGGTAAAAAATAATGGATAAGAAAAAAATAATGAACTGGATAATAGCAATAATAGTAGCTATTTTATATTTAACAGTAAGTATTGTATTTAAGGCTTGGGCATATTCTTGGCTTATATGGGTTACTTATGCAATTTATAGATTTATTGTGAAATAACTAAATTAGGAGTGCGAAAAATGTTTTATAATGCAAAAAATAATAATATAAAAATAGGACAAAGTGATATGTACTATATAAGTTTTGGAAAAGGAAATAAAAATTTGATTATAATACCAGGACTTGGAGATGGATTAAGAACTGTTAAAGGTATGGCTATTCCACTTGCCTTGATGTATAAAAAGTTTGCCAAAGAATATACAGTATATATGTTTAGTAGAAGAAATAATCTAACAAATGGATTTACAACACAAGATATGGCACAGGATATAGCCCAAGCAATGAATTTACTTAATATATCAAATGCTGATATATTAGGAGTTTCTCAAGGTGGAATGATAGCACAAGGTATCGCAATTAACAATCCCGAAAAAGTAAATAAATTAGTTTTAGCAGTAACATCTTCAAAGACTAATGAAATGATAAATAATGTTGTTGGAAACTGGATTCAGTTAGCAGAAAAAGAAGATTTTAAAAATATATTCGTAGAATAAAATGCCAAAGGTTTTCATACCTTTGGCATTTTTATTATGTTATAAAACATATTTTTTAATATAATAAACACCTGTTGCAAAAGTCAATAGCATTGTAAAAGTCAATAATCCATACATTACAAACTCATATCCAGTTCTAATAGATAAGATAAAGGATGCTTTAGCAAAATCATTATTATCATTTACATCTTCATCTTCTGAAACAAAAGTTGCATAATTAACCATAGGACCAGCATACTGCTCGCTACCATCATATTTCAAAACAATAGTTACTTCTCTACTCTCTCCTGGTTGTAATACAGTTTCTCCTAGAGAATAGGTAATAATATCACCATTTTGAACCCAATTCCTATTTTTAGGTAAATCAATCTTTAAGTTATTTGGCATTTTATCTTGGATATAATTTACTATCCCCTCTTCTGTTCCAACATTAGTAACAATTATCTTATATTCTAACTGTAAACTTAAATATTGTAATCTACTTGCATTAACTTCAAACTTAGTTGCTTTATTTTTCTTAGGAATATTAGTTACTTTCTTCTCATTTGTATCAGTATATAATTGTGTAATACTAGTTAAATACTTTTTAATTTCAATGTCAAAACCTTGTGTCCTATTTGAGTTACTACCTCCATTACTGCTTCCATTATTATTTCCATTATTATTTCCATTATTGTTTCCATTATTGTTTCCATTATTGTTATTTGAGTTTTCACCTTTGTTGTTTCCATTACTTGTATTTTGACTACTTGAATTGCTACTTGTATTTCCACTTGTATTTGCACCACTTGTATTTGTGCTTGTATTACTTGTATTGTTCTTATTACTATTTGTACTTGTATTGTTCTTATTTGTGTTGTTTGCACTATTTGTATTAGTATTATTTGTATTGGTATTGGTGTTAGTATTAGTATTATTTTTGTCATCCTCTGATTTAGCTTTATTGGTAATATAAGCTAATATCTCTCCGCCTTTAACTTCAACTTTGATATTGCCTCCTGATTTAACTCTTACATCTGTTAAAGTTATTTTACCATCTACATTTTTAAAGGTAACTTGTAATACTTTTTCTTCTGAATCTAGTTTATAACCATCTGGTGCTACAATTTCTTTTATCTTATATTCTACAGTTCCAGCTGTTTTTGGTATATTTATACCATTAAATTCAAATATACCATATTTATCTGTAGTTACATTTTGTGTTTTGCCATCTGGTAATACTACTTTGAAGGATGCTGGTTTAGTTATAGGTTTACCCTTGTTGTCAACTTTTGTAACACTAAGTGAATATTTACCATCTTCTAAACCTAGTTTTTTATCTACAAATTCAATTCTTGCACCTTTACCACTATCTATAACACTTGATGTCACATTACTTCCAGATACTATATTTGCTGCTTTAATTGTCATTATTTCATTAACTTTTTCAAAAGTAAGTTCTAAAATCTTAAACTCTGAATCCAATTTATAGCCTTCTGGTGCTGTTACTTCTTGAATTACATATGAATATTTACCTTCTTTTGCTGGTGTAGCAATGTCTTCAATAATAATCTTTCCTTCTTTATCTGTAGCTGCCTTAACTTTTTGACCATTTTCAAGCGTAATCTCAAATTTAGCTGCTTTTGTAATTGGTCTCTTATTTTGATCAACTTTATTTAAAACAATATTATATTTATCTTTACCTGTTGTAACATCATCTGCTCCTTCTTCATTTCTTACATTAATTGAAATAGTGTTTGTTGTATTTGATGTTATCTCAATATTACCTCCTACTACTTCAGCAGTCTCTATTTTCATAAGGTCTTTTGGAGCTTTTGTTGTATCTTTTGCAAACTTAATTTTTAAAATCTTTTGTGTTCTATCTAATTTGTAGCCTTCTGGAGCCATAATCTCTTGAATTTTATACTCAATAGTTTCTTCTTTTGTTGGCATTTTTAATTTTCTTAAGTATATCTTACCATCTTCTGTTGGATAATATTGTGATGTACCATCTGGTGCTGTTATTTTAAATATTGCATCACCTTTTAATAGCTTTTTATCTTTGTTTACTTTTGAAAGTTCTATTTTATATTCATTATCTTCAAGAATATCATCATTATTCATATTGCCTACTCTTATTGCGAATACGTTTCCACCAACTTTCAAAATAGATGCATAATCTCCAGATATCTTTTCAGCACTTTCAATATATTTACTTCCTTCTTCTCCATTTTTAATTTTAACTCTATATTTTATTGGTGCTGGGTCTTTTTCATATCCTTTTGGAACTTGTTTTTCTTTAATTTCAAAGATATAAGTTCCTTCATCTTCTGGTAATTGTGTTCCCAATTTTGTTGCTCTACCAGTATCGTCTGTTTCTAAGTTTTCGATAATATCCTTATATTTTACAACTTCATCAGTAGTAGCTATTTCTGTAGTATCCTCTGTACTAGTATCTGTTTTACTTTCAGTTTCAGGCTTTGTATCTGTCTCTGTTTTACTCTCACTATCTGTTTCTTCTTTGGTAATTTCTACATCAAATATTGCATGATTATTTTCAATACTTTTACCTGTTGTAATATCCATTTTGTCTATAGTTAAAGCAAAACTATCATCTGAAAATTCATTTACTGGTTTTAGATATACAATTTGTTTATCTTCATCTATTTCAATATTAACATCTGAAGACGTCTTTTCTATTTTACCTGTTGTTTTATTTCTTTTTAATAAGACATTTAAAGTACTTGCATTTACTTTATACCCATTTGCGGTAGCTGTTTCTTTTAAGTCTATTGATATATTTCCATATCCACTTAAGTAATCACTTGTAATCATACCATCTGCATTAGTAATTGCATTCCATTCTTTAGTTTGTCCATACTCTTCTTTTAGTTTTATATTAAATTCTACACCTGGTATTAATTCTGGATATACATCATCATCTATACCATGTTTTTCTACTACTATTCTATATTCACCAACAATTGGTTGATTTTGAACTTTTAAGTTAAGGTTTCTTGTTCCTACAGAGGTTTGTAGAACTTTATTATCTACATCTGTATAGTTACTTAATAATTCACATTCCTTAATATATCCATCTGAACCATATAATACATAAATCTTAATATCTTCTATACTATTATATCCAGTTATAGGATTTTGTCTAATTGTATAAACTACACCTTTTTGTGCCATAGCTTCACCTATTTGTTCAGATGTTACTCCATCTAAACCTGTAGCTCTAGTTGTAAGGTTTAAGTCTGTTTTTGAATGGTCTGTTGCTGTTAATATTTCTGATGTTACATTATAAGTTACACCACTAATTGGAGCTTCTTTCTTAGCAACTACTTTACCGCTTCCATCTTTAACTTCTTCTTTTACTGCACTTACAGTAGTTACATTTAATTTTACTCTACTTTCATTCTTTATTATAATAGAAATTTCTCTTGTGCTCTCATTTACATTAACATTTAGTCCATCTCTATTATCTAATTTAGCTTTTAATAGGGAATCTAAACTTCCATTAGGATTATTTGCAAAATTTGTTGTTACTTCTACAACTCCGTTTGTTCTTTGTGTTCCAGCAACATATCCACTAGCAAATCCAACCTGATTTACATTAATATAAATTTTGCCCTCTTTATTCATTCCATTAGTTTTTCCGATTCCTCTTTCAACTACTCTTACACCTTTTGAAGAAGCTTCTGAGTCAGTATAGTATTTACCATCTACACCTAAATTCTTTGTCACACCTTTTTGATATAAAGTTAAGGTTGCATTTGCACTATCTTTAACTTCAACATCAAAGGCTGAACCATTAATTCTTTTACCTGTTGTAGCATCTTCTGATACAACTTTAACCTTATATGCTGGATTAACTGTACCATTTCCAATTACAAACCACATATTTCTACAGTTAGTTTTTTCTGTATCACTTGCAGATGCTATTTTATTTGCTAAAAAGGCTTGTGTTCTTAATCCACTATCTGAATTTGGTTGTATACTTACAATTTTTCCATAAACATCATAAACAACTGTTACTTTTTGTGGTGGAATTATTGTTGTATAAGTAGTTTCAGGTTTTGGTCTTGATAATTCTGTTATGGTATATTCAATTGTTGTATTTTTAGCTGGTAAGCCTAAATCAAAGTATATCTTTCCATCAGCACCTGTTGTTTTATTTGTTGAAGTTGTAATAGTTTTTGATTTTCCTGTAGTCAAATCCTTACCTACAATCTCAAATTGTACTCCCTCTAAAGCTTTTTTAGTATTAATATCTTGTTTTAATAAAGTTAGTTCTAGCATAGGGTCGTTTACAAATACTACTTGTATTGTTCCATAAGTTTCATCAACTATTACCCTAGCACTCTTACCTGAAGTAGCATCTAATTCTACTTTATAGATTTTCTCTGTTGGTATTGTTGAATTCTCTTCAGTAATCTTATATGCACTCATACTTGCAGTATTTAAACTTAAGGTATATGCTCCCACAGCAGCTTTCTTAATTTCTAAGGTAATACTATTTTTATTGTCTCTTCTATAGCCTTCTCCAATTGTTCTTTCAGAAACTACAATTTGGAAGTTTCCACTGTCTCTCAATTTTGTTATTCCTGTTTGTCCATTTATATCTGTTTTTGCTAATTTCTTTGCTACTCCATTAATAGTAACATCATAATTAGTACCTTCGATTCCAAGTGATTTATAGGTAGCATCTTCATTTTTTACTAATAAGTCAAAAGTATTATTATTTGGAACTTTTAAATTCATGTGTACATATTGATTATCAACTTTTACTATATTAGTATTTCCTCTTTTATATAAATCATAGTTTAAGCTATTATCATTACTTAATTCTAGCCAACTGCTCATTCCTCCATCTGCATCATAGATAACTTTTATTTTTAAATCTTTCATTTTTCTATAAGTATCTGGTGGAGTTACTTCTTGGATAGTATAAGTTACTACTCTACCATTAGCTGTTTCTCTAAAAGTATCTATCTTTCCTACTGCTACTCCTTTTGAATTTGTTACAATATTATTAACTTCATGTGCTCTACCGTTTTCTTCTACTATTACTTTAAATCTAACATTAGGTATTATAGCTTTTGTTAACTCATCATATTTTGAAAGACCTAATCTTACATCTTCTGGCATGTTGTATACTTGTAGTCTAGCTGTATGAGTATTTCTGAATACACTTACGTTATCAGATAATAATTTTCCATACTCTTGACTGTTACTGTCAGAAAATTTAGGAATATCTACTGCTTTACCTGTTGAATCATAAGTTACTGTAAATTTAATTGGTGCTTTTAAAATATAATATCCGACTGCTTTTGTTTTTTGAGTAATTGTATATTCAACTGTTTTATCTGGATATACTGGTCCTACATAAGTAGTAACAGTTCCAGAAGAATTTGTAATTAGATTTCCAACTGCACTATCACCTTGATCATTTGTTATTATTAACTCTACATTTTCTAATGGTATATTATTATAGAATTTATCTAACATTTGTAAATCTATAGCTAATTTAGGTTCATTTGTAATAGTAATTTCTATATCTTTATTAACTGAAGTATTATCATCTCTTTTATCCTTGCAGATATAGTTAACTGTAATATATTTTTCAGAGAAACTATCTCCTGGTTCTGCACTTTTTACTGTACCATCTTCTTTATATTCAACTAATAATTTAAGTGTATCTCTAGGTGCAATATATCCATCTGGTACTCCTACTTCTGATAAAGTATATTCTACAACTCTTCCTGGTAGCATTCTTCCTGCTACTTGAGGTGTCCTATTTGCAGTATTAATAATAAATTCAGAATCATTTGTTATACTTGAATCTACATCAGAGGTCACTTTAAATTTAGCTGATAAATCTATTGTGTTATCATATCTATCCTTCTTGTTTATTTGTAAACCTAATTTTCTTTCCATTTTAAAGATTAACTTTAATTGTGTAGTTCCATAACAACTTTCATCAACATATGCATTTACATCATTAAAGGTATTTTTACTTAATACTTTTGCACCTGAAATTCTACCATCTGTACCATAGGTTACTTCAACCTCAACAGTTGTATCTTCTGCTGTTTGTAAATATCCCTCTTTTAGATTTGTTGCTCTTATTTTGTAAATTGATGAACCATTATCAATATTCGCTCCCCAATAGGTCCAACTTGTATAACCAGCGCTATTTGTATAATACTCATATTCTGTCCTATATTCATAAGAAGTATTACTTACTGGTGTATTGTTTTCATATGGATGGAATCTAACATCTCCTATTCCTACTTTACTTATTCTATCTTCTGCTTTCATTGATACTGTTGTTATTGGAGCATATTCAATTGTTAAATCAACATGATGTTTATTATCCTTTATACTATCTCCTCTGTCAACAATTATTGTACTAGTGTATCCTTCTTGTATATTATTGTTAGAAGTTTCTGTTTCTACTGAAGTTTCTATTACTTCTCCTTTTTGATCATATTTAACTAATATTGTACCAATTACATGGTCAAATACCTTTTGTTTTCTAGATCTATATTTTTGATATTGTACTGGAGATGTAGGTTCTGCTTCTTCATAAATATAGAATCTTCTAATTTTGTAATTTTCGCTTCCTAAATCTGATTTTTCTGATTCTATAGGTGAAACTCCTTTATAAGTATAATCTTTGTAATGTTTTGAAACATCAAGTGGAGCAATTATGTTATCATCAAAATGTTGAGAATATTCTCTTCCTACATAATCTGGATCACTTGTGTCACCAATATAGCCTGCTTTAACTAAATCATCACCTTTTATAGTTCCACTAGGTTTTGATGTAGAAATAACAATTCTTTCTCCGCTTACAGGTTCTTTAGTATATTTATCTTGTACATGTGTTGAAAATTCAACCATCGGATAATATTTTATTACTATATTTATTGTATTTCTTGTATTAGTAATACTTAAATATTTTCCATCTGCATTCCATCCACCCAAGTCTGTATTTTGTTTACCCCAGTTATGAGGTGCTACTCCTGTAACACTACCTTCATCATTAAAGGTAATATCAAATAACATATTATATCTAATGCTTTCATAAGTGCTGAAATATGCTTGATTTCCTATATAATATCTGTCTGGTGTTTTTATTTCGTCTATTCTTAATATTCTAGTTCCTGCATTTTCTTCGTACACCCCTAAACTTGCTGAATCTTCGCCATGTATTCCTTCTGTTGTAGTTTGCATTCCCATATTAGTGTTTGTAACTACTTGATTTGTAGCAGCTCCATTTGAAGCTAAAGTTGTTGCATATTTTTCATCTTTTACAAAAGATACTCCTCCAACTGTATGTGTTAAGTAAGCTGAATACTCACCAACTTCTAGCTTTTTATTTTTATCATATACATCTTCAACAGTTATATTTATTTTTACTTCATCACTTGGTTTATTATATATTGTAAAGTCAACTTGGAAATTCTCTGCGTTACTTCCTGTAATATCCATATCACCTGATACCTTTTTAACTAAAGGCTCACCAGTTGTAGGATCTTTTGCCATCTTTCCTTTTGAATCATATTGTACTTCTAATATAATCATTTCATCTGGCCAATCATATCCATAAGGTTTTCTTGTTTCTTTTATAGTATATTCTATAGTTTTATTATCTAAAGTTTTATCCATATAAGCAATAGCATTTCCTGATGCATCTGTTGTTACTCTATCAACATCTAATCTAACTAGACCTTTTACTTTAGCCAATAAGTCATTAACTGTTGTTTGAGTAGTTTTTCCATCTTTTATTAATACGTTTATTACTTGTAAATTTGCAACTTGTTGTATCAAAGTATTACTTTGACCTTTTGAAAGCTTTCCAAGTTCGATTAATCTATTTATCTTATCTGTAGCATTTACACCTGAAGTTACTTTATTATGTTCTTCTGTAGTAATATTTCCAGCAAGTTCTAATTGTTTTAAATATTCTTCTACTACAATTTCTTTTCTTATGTCTAATATTTCTTCAGAATTTAGTTTTAATCTATCTATTACTTCTCCTAAGTATTGATCTTCTGTCATTTCAGCTGTGTCTAAAATCAACGCTTCTTGTTCTTCTTTTGTAAAGTTCGATAAATCTCTCTTTGCTATTCTTGCTGTAATTTCATAATCTACGTTTGCTAAGGCTTCAGTTGGAAAGTCTTTATCTACTTTATGTAGATTTAATTTTTCTGCTAGATTACTTTGTATTGTAACATCCACTCTAAAGAAATCCTCTGGGTTTACTTCTGCATCTACATCTGTAGGAATAGCTATGGTTGTTATATCGTCTCTTGATTTAATTTCAGCCTTTGTTACATATCCATCTGAGTCAAAGAATACTTCGATTTTAACATCAATACTTAAAGATTGATAATTAGGTGCTGGTAAGTTTTCTTTTATTGTATACACTATTGAATTATCAAATACCGTTTTATCTAAATGTGCCACTCCTATTCCATCTTTACCTGTCGTTACACTATCATCACCTGTATTTATACTTGAGGTTACTTTATAATTTGTTCCTTCTAATTTTATAGAATTATCCTGTCTATCAATATTTTCTATATTTAGATGCATCTCTGGATAATTAAATACATCAATTTCTAGAATTCCCTTATCATTTCCATTATATCCATAATCTGCACTTGTAGATGGCTGTAATGCTTTTACATTTACAAATCTATTTGGAGTTTGTACTAAGTTAGCTGATAATATTTCTCTATTTTCTCCATATTCAACATCTACTTCAAAATCATCTATTTTTGCAAAACCTTTTGCTGCTTTAACTTGTCTAATTTTATATCTAATTACTTCTGAAGTTCCAAAGGCACCTGAATAAGATACTCCTTTACCATTACTTCCTGTTGTCGCTTTTCCTAAAATTATATTATTTGAATCTATAACTTCAAATTCCCCACCTTGCAATTTATCGTTATGGTTAAAATATTTAGCATTCTCAAAAGCAATTGGAACTGTAGGTTCAATATATACTCTTAATTTTACACTCTTACCTGATGCATTTACTACTCTTACATCTTCACTATTAGTAGCTACTGGTACTTTTGAATCTATATTGCCATTTTCATCATAGGTTATTGTGAAATTTAAGTTATCTATTCCAATATATTTATTTGTACCAACACTATGAATTAGTTCATAAGTCTCTGTAGCATTTGTTGTTACATATTTTACACTCATTCTCATAGTTTGATAAGTTGCATTAAATTCACCTTTATATAAACTTAAAGAATTCTTAACAGAAACATCAATATCACTACCAATTACCTTATTCGTAAATTTATCTACTGTTTCTATTTCTACATTTAAAGGATCTTGTTCTTGCATAATAATTTTAAGTTCTACATCTGTTATTACATTACCATTTTCATCCCTAGTATTTGTAGTAGCAAACCACCAATCTCCTGGGTTAGTTCCATTTACTCTATAATGTGGATCTCTTTGTCCTGCTAAAGTAGCTGTTGTATCTACCTCATTATCTGGTGTAAAGTAAATTTGCATATTAATTTTATTTGTTATCTTTTTATAATATTTACCTGATTGTATATTTTCAATAGTATAAGTTACTGGTGAAGTTTTATCATCATATCTTCCTCCTACTTTTGTAGAAACTTTACCTTCTGCATTTGTTGGATCTGATGTTTTTAGTGAACCTTTAGTACTACTTATTTGATATTTAGCATTACTTATTCCTTTTCCTTCTTTATCTTGAGTGTCAATTTGAATATTAAATACATCTTCTTTTGCATCAAACATTTCAACATCATATACACTTTGAACTGCTCCACTAGGTAAGGTTACAGACATTTGCTTTGTTAATTTAGCTTTTGACGCAGTTATCGCATCTGTTGTTGAATCAATTACTAGTGTAACTTCATCAGTGTATTTATCAATTGCACTTACTTTTAATACAAGGGTATTATTTTTTGAATGTGCTATTGGTGCAACTGTTTCTGTAATATATATCTTAGAATCTAATGGTACATATAACCCATTATATTCTATATCTTCATTTACTTTTACATTTGTATTTACAAGTTTAGTTCCATCTGGTCTTTCTATAATAACATCATATACTGCACCTGTTAATACTGTTTTATCATCTAAGCTCTTTTTGATTAAATCTAAAGATAAATTTCCTGTTGCATCATAGTCTGTATAAATTTGTATATTTACATCTGATTCATATCCATTATTAGTTTCTGCTGCACTGAAATTCTTTCCACCACTTGCTGGAATTAGCCTATTTCCTTTAATTGTTTCAACATTTACAACTTCAATCATACCTTTATCTTCATTATATCTGAAGGTTAATTTTAATTCTACTAAATTTCCATCTACTATTATATCAACTAAGTATACTTGTTCTCCTGGCATTTTAGTATTTTTTACTTTTAAAGAACTTAAGTCGACATTTCCTATTGTTAATTGATCTGTAGATGACAATACTTCTTTATCTAATATTTTACCAGTTTCTGGATCATGAATTTGTTCATAATTATTTTTTATAACATTTACAACTCTTACTTTCTTTCCTCCAACTGGAGCCTTTGAATTATGATCTATAGTTGTTATAGAAAGATTTAGTAGAACATCGTCTTGAGTCTTCTTTTTGTTTGTATGATGATAAGTAATAGTATTACCAGCTATTGTTGCATATTTTGGGAATTGTCCTGGTTGCACTGGTGGCATTACTTCTGTTGGAGTATGAGTGATAGTATTATTTGTAATATTTATAGCTAATTCTTGTGGTATTTGATCTCCTTTATATCCTGTTTTTGCTTTAGTTTGTGTAGCTGTTATTTCTATTTGATTTGTTGTTGCTTTATCTACAAATAAACGTGTTTGTATTCTACCTCTACCATCAGTAGGTCTTGCTTTAATGTCTTTTGTAAACATACCTGCTTTTATGTTTATATCGTATTCTGCTTTGTCAATGGTTGCACCTGTATCTACATCTCTTAGATCAACCTCAAATAAATAAGATTTAGCTGCATCAATTGATAGATGTGTTTTTATAAATGCTGTATGTAAGGTATTATACTCATCAGCCTCAAGATTAGTATTAATCATATCAATTGGTCCTCTTACATTATTTGCTCCACAAATATGTTTATTTCTATCAAATTCTATATTAAATTCTGCTGGAGCTGTAAAACTCTCATATCCATAAGGTACCTGTACTGTTTCTAATTTATATAAATAATTTCCTTGTGGTTCATCATCTATCATAAATTCTGCTATACCATTAGCATCAGTTGCAGTAGCTTTATATGCTTTTCCTGTTACAGTATTAGTTAAAGAAAATTCTACATTTTCTATATAATATTCTGGAATTTCGTCCTTATCTATTACTTCAACTTTTACTACATTTCTTTCTGCTTTAACTTTACTTTTTAAATTAACTTTTACTTTATCTTTTTTAGGCTCTGCTAATACATCTAAATCAGTCGGTGTTTTAGTTGCAATTTGTTCTACTCTGCCATTTAATCTTTGGATTAATATTGTATTTACTGTAGGATCTTTTGCATATCCTGGTGCAGGTGAATTTTCAGTTATCTTAACTGTTACATATCCTGAACCTGGCAATTTTAATTCAATTTTTCCTCCATTTGAGGTAATATTTTTAGAATAATTGTAGGTTGCACCATTATAATCAATTACTGTTACATTATAATCAGCACCATCTATTCCATTTCCACTTTTCTCATCTTTTAAGTTTAATTCAAAATTAAATCCATTTGTAAGACTATTTTCATTTCCTATCTTTACAACTGCATGTGTATTACTCTTTCTTTCTGCTGTTACCTTATCATTATAAACTTTTTCTATAGCTGTTACATTTCCCAAATTATCATAGGTAATTCTTAAAGTAACATTTCCCATAGAAGTATAGCCTGGTAGTTCTGACATCTGTGATAAAATATATTCATAGGTTTCTTCTTTTCCTGTTGGTGTCATTACAGTTGGTTTAAAAATTAATTTTCCATCTTCATCTGTTTTTCCAAATAAAGCTTTCATTTCATATTTGTTATTAACTGTTGGTTGTATTAATCTAAATTCAACATCTTTCAAAGGTATTGTATCATTATTTAACTCTGATAAGTTGATCTCTAAGTCAAATTTTTGTGTATCTATAGGATATTCAAAGTTTACAATTCTTCTGTCATCATCTACTACAAAGTCAAGACCATCTGAATCTTTAACTTCAATTACTCTTCTTCCTAAATAATCATTATTTATTGTGATTGTTCTCTTTTCTGTAGAATTTGAATACCCTGGAACGTTATTAACTTGTGGCTCTATAAAATATTCAACATCATCTAGTGTTCTTAATTTGTCAATTGTTATGTACCCATAATCATCTACTTTTTTAGTTGCTTCATATACAACGTTTTCTTCTGAGTCTGTTCCTGTAATTTTAAATTCTACTCCCTTAACAGGTATCTTATTGTTTTCAGCACTAACTGCTTTAATCCTAATTGTATAGGTTTCGCAAACTGTAAATTTAGGTCCTTCTATCTCTAAGGCATCCAAACTTTTTGGATTCTTTCTCATATTATAAGATAAATTTACATTTTTTGCTGAATACCAGTTTTTATATATAATATTTCTATCAATTTCCTTGTTAGGTTTTAAACTTAATTTATATTTAAAAGTAGCATTATCTTTTCCAATAGTAGTTGGAGTCCAAACAAATCCATCAGCTGTTTTTGTTACATTATTATTATTTACTAAAGTTATATCAAAGTATTCTAGGACATTATCTGTAAAAATATTTGTAACTTGAACATCTGTAAGGCTTTTCAAAATATGATCTACAACAACATCTGCATTTTCAACAAGTGGATCAAGCATATAAATTAGTCCATAATTAGGTGCTTGTTCTGTTCCAATTATATTATTTGTAATTCCTGTAGTAATTGTAATTACATTTATGTTATCTGCTTTTAATTGGTCATATTTTTCTTTTACCATATCTGTAGAGTCTGTAATAATAACCATGGTATTTATAGCACTAGGATCTAATAAATTTAAGCTATCATGTGCACTTTGTATCGCATTAGCTAAGCTATTTGTACTTGTAAAATTTGTGCTATTTATTGCATTATTAATAGTCACTGGGTTATATGAACCAAGTGCTACTGCAGTTCCATTATTATTTGAATAAGATACTTTTGCAGAACCACACAAACCATTAGCTAAGTTTCTAGCTACTTGCCTTGCATTATTTTTATCTACATTAATATCCATCGAATATGAGTTATCTAATACAATAGCTACTTGATAGTTATCCCTTCCCGCTTTGTTTGTAACTTCAAGTTGATACATCAATTCTGTATCATTTGACTCACTTTCAATAATTGTCTGTTTTATTTTAGCTTCATCAGATTCTTTTTCAGTTTCTTTTTTCAAAATATCTATAACATAATCATTTTTTATATCTGCATTTACATAGGTAAAAAATGATGCTATAGCTATTCCTACTAGAATCATTGTGATTATCATTCCAATTAAATACTTTCTTTTGCCTTTCATACTACTTTCTCCTTTTTTCTTTTATCTCATTATTTACTATAAAAAAATTGCTTGAAATAATCAATATCAGTTTTTTTCCATTTTTTTTTTATTACATTTTTCACCTTTTTTCCCTTTACGGAAGTGGCTTTCGTCATTTTTTTGTTCCTTTTTTTAAGTTTTTATTACATTCTTGTTGCATTTTATAAGTTTTTTGTAGGTACAATTTCTTTAATGCTACGGAAAATAAGGAGTGTATCAATTTTTATATATTATGGTTTGTTAAATTAGTATTGAAAATAAAAATTTTTTATTATAAAATGTATATAATTTTTTAATAATAAGGAGGAAATATGAAAAAAATAAAAGAACTAATAATGAACTTTATACAAGGTTTCTGTATGGCTTTAGCAGACAGTGTACCTGGTGTATCTGGTGGAACAATAGCTTTCCTATTAGGTTTCTATGATAAATTTATAACATCTTTAGACAATTTAGTAAGTGGAAATGTCAGACAAAAAAAATCAGCACTTCAATTTCTAATAAAATTAGGAATTGGTTGGGCTATAGGTTTTTGTATTTCAGCAACAATATTATCAAATTTGTTTCACACACAAATATATGCAATGAGCTCACTATTCTTAGGCTTTATAATATTTGCAATACCAATTGTAATATATGAAGAAAAAAGCACTTTGAAAAATAACTATAAAAATTTAATATTTACTATAATTGGAACACTTTCAGTAATACTAATAACCTTATTAGCTTCACATAATTCTAATAACCTTAACCTTACAAATTTAAATTTAGGGACAATAATATATGTATTTATAGCTGCTGCTATTGCAATATCTGCAATGGTACTACCTGGAATATCAGGTTCAACTCTTTTATTGATTTTTGGACTTTACTTACCTATAATGAATGCAATTAAAGAATTTTTACATTTTAACTTTTCCTACTTTCCAATTCTTGTAGTATTTGGTCTTGGAATTATAACAGGAATCTTACTATTTATAAAATTAATAAAAAAATGTTTAGAAAAATACAGAAGCCAAACCATATATGCAATAATTGGTATGATGCTTGGATCTCTATATTCTATTATCCAAGGACCTACTACTTTATCTGAACCACAACCTGCAATGAACTTTTCATCTTTTAATATTTTATTTTTTATTCTAGGAATTATAATTCTTGTAGGTTTACAAGCTCTTAGAAATTTTACAGATAAAAAGGAAAGTTAAAACAACAACAAAAATATACTTAAAATTTTATATGAAATATATTTTTCCTACATAGCAAAAAAGAGGAATTAGAATTGAATAAATTCTTTTCCCCTTTTTTATTAATTTTTATATCTCTATATCTAATTCAACAGGACAATGGTCACTCCCCATAATTTCTGAATATATCTTCGCTTCTTTGATCTTTTCTTTAATACTATTTGATACTATAAAATAATCAATTCTCCAACCTATATTTTTTTCTCTTGCTTTTCCCATATATGACCACCAACTATAACAGTCTTCTTTTGTAGGATATAAATAACGAAAAGTATCTGTAAAACCTACTTTTAACAAACTTGTCATTTTTCCTCTTTCTTCATCTGTAAAGCCTGCATTTCCTCTATTAGTTTTTGGATTTTTTAAATCAATCTCCTTATGTGCAACATTTAAGTCTCCACACATAATAACAGGTTTTTCCTTATTTAGTCCTACTAAATATTTTCGTATTTCATCTTCCCATACTTGCCTATATTCTAGTCTCTCCAATTCTCTTTTTGAATTTGGCGTATAGATTGTTACCATATAAAATTTCTTAAATTCTAAGGTTATTACTCTTCCTTCTTTATCATGCTCTTCTATACCTATGCCATATTTTACTTCTATTGGCTCTTCTTTGGTAAAAATTGCTGTTCCTGAATAGCCTTTTCTTTCTGCACTATTCCAATAACTTTTATAATTCTTAAACTTTAATTCTATTTGTTCTGGCTGACATTTTGTTTCTTGTATACAAAAAATATCTGCATCTATATGTTTAAAGAAGTCTTTAAAGCCTTTGTTTACACATGCTCTTATTCCATTTACATTCCATGATACTAATTTCATAATTTATTCCCTTTCTAAGTAATTTTAGTTTTTATACTCAATTACTAATCTTTAATATATATATTTACTTTAGTAGGTCTACAATAATACATCCATTCTCCTTTTACAAAAATCTGAAGTTTACCTTCCTCTGCAAGGTATTTATATTCAGGAGATACTAATTGATTTGTTACATGATCTTGCCTATCAACAAAATATTCTTTTATTTCTATTCCAAAATCTTCTACTTTTTTTTCTTTATAATTTTCAATATAACTAGAAATATCACACTCTGCATAATATATATATCCTGTTTCAGTTCCATTAGTTTTATATTCAACTGGCAAATCACTTATTAATTTATATTTCTTTTCTTCTTCTTTAACCTTATCTTTAATTATTGCATTCCATGCTACTTCATAATTTTCTAAAGTAGTATTTTCTAAGGCTTGTGCTTCTTTTTGTTTTTTATCTGCTTCTTTTGCTCTATTAATTAGTCCATTATCTGTTAATTGCATAATTACTATTCCTGATAAAATTATTATTATTATAAGAGTTATAATTAAGGCAATTAAAGTAATTCCCATTTCTTTAGTATTATTTCTCATTTAACTCTCTCCCTATTTTATATAAAGTACTGGGCGAAAACCGAAATCTGTATTAGGGCTATTAAAGCCAATTCTACCTCTAAAGCAAGCTGGAGCTGTTCCATATACCTCCCAAAAACTACCAGAACGTAACGAACTATACACTCCAGAGTATACTGCTGTCTCTTGCACAAATTCATATAAATTTCCTGCTACATCATATAGATTTTTCTTTTTTACTTCCTCTGTCGAACCTGTTGTTAATAAGGTTCGATATCCAGAATTATTATTCGTCTTGTTTACATTTTCTTCCCAGTCTGATACCATTGACCCATTTCCATCTATTAAGCAATATTTTCCTCCGCAGTTATTTATGGTTGTATTATAATAATTTCCCCATGTACAATTTGTTTTTAAATCTGTATATTTGCTTGCATCTGATGCATTTACTTCACTTTTATCTATTTCATCACTCATAAAGTTTATCATTACATCCCATTGTGTTCCTGTTATTAATCCACTATGCACATAATTTGTATTATACATTCTTCTTGACATTATTTCAGCTATTTCTACATTTACATGATTATATGGTATTTCGTTTGCTTTTGTTGTTGGTTTACTTTCTGCTGTTACTTTATCTATGACATAGCAATCGTTTGTCATGCCTATTATTTTTTCATCTCCTATTTTCTTTCCATCTTTTAAGGTTACTTCACTTGTTCCTGCTTCATATCTTCCTACGTAAAACCCATCATATTTTATAATTTGTGTTTCCTCTGCTACATTTGTTCTAGTATCAAAAGAATTGTTTGCATATCCCCAATTATATTTCTTATAATTTTCTATATTACATGGAATCCATACAAATTGATTTCCTTCTAAGTCTTTTCCTACATCTTCTTGTCCCACATATTTATTTTTATCCTTTGCATTATCTGATATTACTACTCCAGAATTTACTGTTCCTCCTACATAATAAAAACCATATGGTACTGGCACTGTTTCTCCTTCTCCTCCTGATACTGCATATACTGTTGCTACTTTTGTTATTTCTTTTTCTTCTCCATTTTCTGTTTTTACTACTCTCATAGCTTCTGTTCCCCAACTGTCTTTTATTGCTACTTCTGTTCCTGCATCTGTTGTTGGCGTATTCTCTGGTAATTTATTTACTACTCCTGTACCTGTTACCTTTCCTAATTCTGTTATTTTAAATTCGTAACCATCTACTATTATTGTTAAATCATAATTTATTTCACTTACTTGGCTCTGTAAACCTTCTATTTTATTTACGTTTTCTTTTAGTAAGGCTTTATCTAAGTTTGCATTTTCTCCTATTGATGCCATTACTGCTAGTTTTACTTTTTCTTCTGCTGTTGCATATTTATTTTTTTCTCCCGCTATTTTTGCTCGATTTACTAATCCATTTTCTCCTGTTAACGTTATTATTGTTATTCCTGATAAGATTATTAATACTATTATTGTTATTATTAAGGCTATTAAAGTTATACCGATATTCTTCTCTTTTATATAATAAGCTTGACTTTTTCAAATTATGTAATCCCCCTGATATTTTTTTCTTATTTATATCATAACAGCTTACTGTTTTTCAATATAAAAAACAAATAATATTAAAGTTATTTCTTTTTATGTTTGCATAATAATATTATTCCGTCTTCGAATTCTAATATACAAAAAATTTGTTTAAGCTTTTATTCTTAAACAAATTTAATTTTTCTATTTTGCTATTGTTACAGGTAAATATTTTACTCCCCATTGTAAAGCTTGTGCATGAGAATTTACATAGACATCTATTTTATTACCACTAATTGCTCCGCCTCTGTCTTCAACTGTATAAATATGTCCTCCAATATTTATTTTGGTTCCAAAAGCAAATTTTGCTGGTGCAGCTACTGTCCTTCCTGCTACTGCTTTTGTTCCTGAGGCTGTTCTACCTGATGATGCATTTCCACAGCATTTGCTACATGAACAATAGGCTGTTATTTTATAGGTCTCTCCATTTATTACTGTTGTTTTTGTTGGTTTATCTTTTGTTTGCGTTGTTTCTTTTGAAGTTCTAGGCTCTGATGCTCTTGATGTTTGTGTTTTTTGAACTTGAACTATTTTATTTACAGGTTCTTGAATTACTTTTTCTGATATAACTATTTTTTCAATTTCTACCTTGTTTTGGTATTTTGCTTTATAGGTTACTTCTTTAATTCCATTTTTCCCCTGTTGTAATACTTTATTTGTTGTGTCTTCTGAAGCTTTTATTGAATTTTTTGTAACTGTCTCATATGGAATTACTACTTGTTCTTTTATTATTTTTTCTGTTATTGGTGTATAATTTTGTAGTAATTCTTCTAAAGATGTTTCTACACCTTCTTTTGAGATTTTTGCTATTTGAACTTCGTTATATGACTTGTCTGTAATTTTTATATTTTGGCCTGATATTACTTCTTCCCCCATAGCTGGTATTGTCTTTTGATTTTCTTCTAGAACTATATTATTTTCTTCTAATATATCCATTACTTTAGTTTTTGCTGTTAATACTTTCATTTCATATCCATTTTGTAAGGTTATTGTAATATCATTTAAGCCTGTGTTTACTGCCATAACTGCTATTCCAGATATTAAAATTAGAATTATACTTACACAGATAACCTTCATGATTGAAATTGAAGCTTTTTCCTCTTTCCTCATAAAATTAATTACCTCCTTTTGGGATAAGATGATTATACTATTCTTTTTTTTAATTGTCAATTTTTTATTAATTATGATTCTATTTTCCCTTATCTATCTTATCTTTGTCCTATTAAAACTATGCCTTATATATTATATTATTAATATTCCAAAAAAATGACTATTAATTTATTTTTTGCTTTAATTAACTTTTTTATATTTTATTGCATAATATATAACAACTATTAACATTATTGATATTACTATAATTAGTTTCCTTGAGGCTCCTGTTTTAGGAAGCTGTCCTGATTTTATATCTATATCATTTTTACTTGATATTTTATTAGTTTGAATACTTTTATTGCCTTCTGTTGTATTATTAAGCTTATTATTTGATGAATTATTTGTTTTATCACTTGCAAAACTATTTGTCTTATTTTCTGTCTTATTACTTGATGAGCCATCTGTTTTATCTTCTGTCTTATCACTTGATGAGCCATCTGTCTTATCTTCTGTTTTATTACTTGATGAGCCATCTGTTTTATCTTCTGTTTTATCACTTGATGAGCCATCTGTCTTATCTTCTGTTTTATCACTTGATGAACTATCTGTTTTATCACCTGATGTAGTATCTTTACTATTATTATATACAATTCCTTTTGTATCATCTTTAAAAGTTATTTTGCCATCTTCACTTACTGTGAATTCATACATATTATTATTTATTATATATCCTGATGGAGTCCCTAATTGTTTATAATTATAGGTTCCTGGTTTTATTGTAAAGGCTACTTGTCCTTTGCTATTTGTAGTCAACTTTACTGGTTTTCCATCTTTGTCTAATATTGAATTACCTTTTGAATCAAATATCCCTATCACTGCCCCTTCAATAGGAGTTGTTGTTCCACTTTTATAAGTTGATATTATAATTTTATTATTTTCTATCTTTTCATTATAAATAATTCCATCTTTGTTTATTCCATCTTTTCCTTCAACAAAAGTAACAGTACCATCCTTGTTAATCATTACTTTATTAATATTGCTATTAATTTTATATCCACTTGGAACTTCTATTTGTTTATAGGTATAGGTTCCAGGAAGAATACTACTAAAGATTATTTTACCATTTCCATCAGTTACATTTATTATAGGTTTTCCATCTTTTCCTAGAATTGGTTCTCCCTTTTCATTAAATAACTGTATTTTTATTCCAGAAATTCCATTTTTTGATGAAGTTATATAATTTTTTATTTCAAATTGATAAGGTTTATTTATTATATTAAATATAATTTCTTTTCCTGTATCAATATCAACTGCTTTTCCTTCTTTTGTAACTTTAAATTTGTAAGGTTTTGAAGCTAAAATGTATCCTGTTGGTGCTTTGGTTTCTTCTAAAGTATATATTCCTTCTGTTAAACCAATTATATTAAAAATACCATCTTCTCCTGTTGTTCCTTTTCTAACTACTTTTCCAGCTTCATTTTTCACTTCAAAATCAGCATCTTTTAAAGCTTTCCCCGTTTCGTCTTTTTTTAACACTGAAATTTTATAATTATCAAGATTTAATTCAAATTTTCTAAATTCTATTTCTGTTAATTTACTACAAGCATGTTGTGTATAAGAAGAAATTAATCCAAAACTTTCCCCAACATGTTTAGAATAATCTAAGTTGGTATTTAGCACTTCTTCGTCGTTATCTATTACTGTTATATTTGTAGGAGATGTTTTTATTATTAATTTATGAGTATCAGAAACCTTTTTGGTTATTGATGTAATTGGACTTCCTGCATAGGTTGCTATAGTTGTATTAGATGTTGTCTCAAAAGCACTTATATTTACATTATCTATTCTATATAAACATATTTGTTTTTCTTTAATTAATAGTATGTATCCTGATAACTTATTATCTTCTTTTTTTGCATTAAAGATAAATCCAGCTCCATCAAGAGTATGATAGTTTGCTTTTGTTTCATCTAATATAAAAGAAAAAGTTTTTTCTCCTGCATAGGAATAGTCTTTGTATAAAAAGTCTTTATAAGATGTAACTCCATATCCATAAAACTTTATTGAATCTCCAATTATAATATGATTACCATTATAGGCTGAATCAGTTGTTGTTGTTCTAGTATGCCACTCCCAATAATCTTTATCATAATAATTTGGTTCTTTTACAATATGCTCAGTGCTTTCTTCCTCAATATAAGTTAAACTTGTTTTTGCATTTGTTTTTTCTGCTACTATTACTTCTTTTCTTTTACTGATACTTCCATTAAACACTTGCGAGAAAATAATCAATATTAAAGTTAAACTAAATAGTATACTTAAAATTCTTTTCTTTTGCATTTTTTCTACTAATCTTTTCATAATACTCTCCTTAACTTTAAAATTTTTATATTTACATTATAAAACAATATTTTTATTTTTTAAATACCTTTTTCTATATATTTAAAATTATATATTGTGTATCTTTACGGTTAACTATCTTTTAACCATATTTTTCATTTATTATAAATATATTACTTTTTTGTTACGTCTTTCTTAATCTTTATAATAAATATAATTAGACTTATAACTAAATTTACAATAATTAAACTGAATAATTAAATAAACTATTGAAAGAATATAACTAATTATGATATAAATAAAAAAGGAATAATAGGAGGACAACATAATATGAATAGAAAAATGAAAGGAGTAACACTAATTGCTCTAGTAATAACAATTATTATCTTATTAATATTATCTGGAATAACTTTAATTATATTAACAGGAGATGAAGGAATAATAAATAGAACACAAATTGCAAAACAGAAGACTGAACAAGCCCAACAAAAAGATCAAGATTATCTCGAAGATATATCAAATATAATAGATAATATCTCCTCTTCTACAAACGATGAAAAAAAACAGAAAACAATTTTGTTGCATATTTCAATTCAGTATTTAATAATAGAACAACTACACTTAGAGATATAGCTATATTAGATTTCAATAGTGAATGTGCATCAGTTTCAGGCTCACAGCTAACTATAAAAGAAAAGGGAGAATATACTGCTTATATTGTAGTAGGACATTCACCTATTAATAATTCCTTTACAAGTCATACTTTTTTATTTGCTAACGGAGAAAATATTGGTCAAGTCAGTCAAGATTATGCATATGCAGATGGATTAATTCCATTTACTTTTGAAGTTGAAGAAAACAAAAATAAAGTAATTGAATTAAAAGTACAAACAGGAAAGGCTTTTGCTTCTGGCATTACAGTTTTTGGTTCAGGAATAATCTTAAAAAATAAATAATAAACCTAAAAAATTTTAAATATTGTATAAATTACATTAATATGTTATCATTAAAATGTATATAATTAAAAAAGGAGGATTAAAAATGACACTTTGGATAATATTAGCAATTCTTGCTGTAATCATATTATTTATAATATTTGTCTACAATGGGTTAGTTACATCAAAAATAAATTCTGAAAATGCTTGGAGTCAAATAGATGTACAATTACAAAGAAGATTTGACTTAATACCAAATTTTGTAGAAACTGTAAAAGGTTACATGAATCATGAAAAAGAAACCTTTGAAAAAATCACACAATTAAGAACCTCTTGGGCAAACACATCTAGTATAGCTGAAAAAGCTGAATTAGACAATCAATTATCAGGTGCCTTAAAAACAATAATGGCAGTATCTGAAAATTATCCAGACTTAAAAGCAAATCAAAACTTTGCTGATTTATCAGAAGAATTAAGAAATACTGAAAACAAAATCTCTTTCTCAAGACAATTTTACAACAATTCTGTAGCAACTTATAATACTAAATTACAAGTATTTCCTTCTAATATAATAGCTGGAATGTTTAATTTTCAACCAAAAGATTTATTTAATGCTGAAAGTGATGAAGCAAGAAAAAATGTAAAAGTAGACTTTGGAAATAATCAATAGTATCTTCTAAAAAGAAAGGAAAAAAATGTTTGAAAATATAAAGAAAAATAAAATAGAATCTGGATTTATTGTTAGTATATTTATTATAGTAATAACACTTATTGTATATTATGTATGTCATGCATTAAAATTAGGAACTGCATCAATAATTATTGCACTTATATTTTCAATAGGTTCTGCTTGGGGGTCTTATTACTATAGTGATAAAATTGTTTTATCCTTAAATAAAGCAAAACCTGCTACTAAAGAAGAATACTTAAAAGTAGTAAATATTTTAGATTCCTTAATGCTTGCTTCTGGGCTATCTACTAAACCTAGATTATATATTGTAGAAGATAATCAGCCTAATGCCTTTGCAACAGGAAGAAACCCAGAAAATGCAGTAATCTGTTTAACTACAGGAATATTAGAAAAATTAGATTATTATGAATTAGAAGGCGTTATTGCACATGAAATGAGTCATATTAAAAATTATGATATTCGTTTAAGTTGTGTTGTATCAGTAATGGTTGGATTTATGGTAATGCTATCAGATTTATTTTCAAGAACTCTTTTTTGGGGTGGTTCAAAGAACAATGATAATGACAGCAAAGGTAATGGAATATTAATGATAATTGGATTTATTTGCTTAATACTAGCTCCAATCTTTGGTTCACTTATGCAACTTGCACTTTCTAGGAAACGTGAATTTCTAGCAGATATTACTGCTGTTGAATTTACTAGAAACCCAAATGGTTTAATTTCTGCCTTAGAGAAGCTTGAAAATGATCCAAATCAACTAGAAACTGCAAATAAAGCTACAGCTAATATGTATATTATAAATCCCTTTAAAAAAGATGCAAAAAGTAATAAAAAAATTAAATCAAATATATGGTCAACACACCCAAGTACAGCTGCTAGAATAGAAGCCCTAAGAAATATAAAATAGAACTAACCTTAAAATTAGTTCTATTTTTTTATATTAAATATAGTACAAGCATTATTATAGGTTATTTCAGCCACTTGTTCTATTTTAAGTTTTTTAACTTCTGCAATTTTCTGTGCAATATATCTAACGTTTCTTGGGTCATTTCTTCTACCTCTTAAAGGCTCTGGGGATAAATATGGACTATCAGTTTCTATTAATATTTTATCTTCTGGTACCATTTCTATTATCTCTTTTGCATTTTTTGAATTTTTAAAAGTAATTGGTCCTGCAAAAGAAATATAGAAATCTAGTTTTAACGCTTCTTTTACTAATTCTCTATTTAAAGGGCAACAATGAAAAACTCCTTTATTTTTTACTGGATATTGTTCTAAAAGTTCTATTGTATCTATTACCGCTTCTCTAGTATGAATTACAATAGGTAAATTAAGTTCGTTAGCTAACTCTATTTGTTTGATAAAAGCCTTTTTCTGAAGTTCTTTATTTTCTTTGTTCCAATAATAATCTAATCCAATTTCTCCAATTGCAACAACTTTTTTATTTTCTTGTACTAAATCTCTAATTTTAGAAAGGCTTATCCACAATTCCTCTTCAGTTTGTGGAATATCATTTGGAGAAATTCCACAAGTTGCATATATAAAATCATACTTCTTTGATAATTCTACTGCTGTTTCTGATCCTTCTAAACTATATCCAGCAGATATAAACTTATTAACCTCTTTAGCAATTTCTTTTATTATACTATCTCTATCATCTTCAAATTTTTCATCATCTAAATGTGCATGACTATCAAAAAATTTCATATAAATCTCCTAACTTAAAGTCATCAATCTCTCCATATTATTACAACATTTGCAACTGCATAAGCTTTACAATGAGAAATACTTACATCCATATCAATAATTTCTTTTAAATCTATTCCATATATACTTAGCTGTGGTCTACCTTGTTCATCATTTTGAACTTCAATATCTTTCCAAGATATTGAATATTTATTCTTCAGACTATTTGATATCGCCTTAAAAGCTGCCTCTTTAACTGCAAACCTAGCAGAATAATGTTGAAATTTTTGGCCTTTTTTACTTTCGCAATAATTTATCTCTGTTTCAGTATAAATTTTCTTCAAAAATTTTTCACCAATATCCTCTATATTTTCTTTTATTCTATTTATTTCAATAATATCTGTTCCACATGTAATCTTCATATTTTTTACCTATTATCTATTTATAAGTACAATAAAATTACATAAATTCAATATCAAAGAAATCATTAATATTATAAGTACTATCTTATTTGCTTTAAAGGTCTTTTTAATATTATAATTTTTATATAAAACATCATACTTATTTTTTATTTCTCTATATAATTCTTCTAATTCAAATATTTTTTCTAACTTTTTATTTAGTAAACTACCTGTTTCATCTTCTGTAACTTCAGTTATCCATATTTCTTTTGTAAATTCAGAAAACTTTTCTCTAATTTTACGTATATCTTTGACGTTTTTGCATTCTCCTGACAATTTTTCTAGATAGATTTTTTTATATAAATTAATTATATAAGTATAAAGATATTGATTTTCATATTCATGTGGAAGTATAGTGTATTGATTAATATCATAGCTAGATGCTAAAAGACTTACTGCTGATTTAGTTATTCCAATTTTAGCATATTTCCATTTTGAAAAAGTATCTACACTTTCCTTTTCAAGATTAACACTATTATCTGCTGACAAGTTGTTTGCATATTTATTAAATTGATTTTCAATTTTTTCGAAACTATTTATATTGTTCCATGCCTCTTGATCTATACATAAATATGAATAAGTTAAAAAGCTTTCACTATTTATATTCAATTCCTTTATTTTATTATTAGTCCCTGTTATTTTATGTATAAAATCTTTTAAACTTTCAATACTAGAAAAACTATCTGTCTGTAATATTATTTTGTCATAATTTTCTAAATTTGATATATCTGAACATATTCCTTTAAATTTATAATTAAAATTTAATATATTTGAAAAGCTATTATTATCTTCTAAATCTGTTTTAATACACAAAAAACCTATACCTGTATTAAAAACTATTACATCTATTTTTCTGATTATAAAATAAATTCCTTTATTACTATCAATTTTTGCTTGGATATCTTTGTCTAAATTATATTCAAAAATATTACATTTATATTTACTTAATAAACCTACCTGTGTTTCTATTGGTAGTTCTTCCAATTGTTTAATTTGTGCACTTTCAAGACTAAAACTAGAAAATAATATTTCTCTCCATTTTGGTAAAAAATATTTATATATTTTTAGGTCTTTTTCTTTTTCAAAGGTTTTTAATTTACATTCTTTATCTTTTAATAATTTTGTTAAATATTCTTTATATTTTGTTTCTTCTAATAGAAATGGATATATAAAATATGTATATTGATAACTTGTCTTTAGTTCCATTTATTATTCCTCCATCTTTATAATTGGCAATAATAATTCATATTAATATCTCTACCTAAATGCCATCTACCTATAAAATCTACTTTTAAATAATCATCTAATATATAAATTGGTTCTTGTATAACGTTCCCTTTTTCGTCAATTGAACCCCACTTTCCGTCTTTTTTTATTCCTGCATAACCATATACATTTTGCTCTGTTACATCATCATATAAATAATCAACTATAACTTTTCCATCTTTATCCACAAATCCATATTTTCCATCTTTTTTGCTTATATATAAAGTACTTGATTGATATATATCTTTTTCTGCTTTTTCTTCAAATCTATAGTTATAATATTTATATTCATCACCTTGTTTTATTTTAAGAAATCCTTTTTCTTCATCTTCATCTATTAAAATTCCAGTTTGCCTAATAGTAAAGGTATTATCTAAAATCTCATTATTGAAAGTTTCATCTGATGCTATGTAAAGGTCTGCTTTTTCGTTATAATATATGTCAACATATTTGTATTCGGTCTTATTATTTTTTTCTAAATCAATAATTGAATATTTTCCATTCAATTTTACGATAAATATTCCTGATTTAGTTTCTTTTAACTCTTCATAGGTTGGCTCTATAAGAATTTCTCCAGTTGTTTTCATAACTCCATATAGATTATTCCTTGTATAAATAACTTGTCCTTCTGGGCTTTTTAGTATTTCTTTTATTTCGTTAAAGCCTTTAGTTAGTACTTCTATATCTCCTTTTTTTACTAAAATTTGCTTATTTTCTTTTTTTACAACATACATATCATTTCCATATATATTGCTTATTTCATCATAATTTGAATTTAAAATTGGATTTCCTGAATAATCTACTATTCCATATTTGCCATTTTCTGCTTTAATAATAAAACCAGACTTATTATCTTTCCCTAAGTTTGTAATTTCCTTATATTGTGGTTTTAATATTACTTTTCCTTCGTTATTTACTACACCATATTTTCCATCTTTTTTTATTTTTATTGCACTTTTTATTCCTTTTATTACTGATATTTCTTCATATTCAGTATTTAGTAATCCTTTTCCATTTAAGTCTATTAGTCCATATTTTCCTTCTTTTTCTACTTTTAAAACATTATCCTCATACCATAAATTATTTCCTTCATCACTATTTGGTATTGCTTCTATTTTTTGGTAATTTGTAAATATCTCCTCATTTTTGCTGTTTAAGACTTTTGTTTTGTATTCTTCTGTTTCATAGTTAACCTCGTAGGTGCATATAAATACATCCTTTTTGCTATTTGGTATTACAATCATTTCTGCATAAGATGGATCAATAAGGTTTTCTCCTCTGGAGTTTATTACTCCCCATTTGTTGTTTTGAAAAGATACAAAATAATCTTCGCTTACAATTTTTCCTTTGTCTTTATCTTTTGATATTATTCCTTTTATTATGAATATAAACATTATTACTACTATAATTGCTACAATTACTGCAAATACTTTTTTTATATTTAATTGTGGTTCTTCATATCTTCTTCCTCTATCCATTTCATGCCTCCTTTTTGGTTCAACTATATCATATTTCACCTTTTATAGCAAGATAATTATAGTAATCGCTTCAAATTTTAAAAGAATTCCTATACTTTTTATAAGGAACCTTCTTTAATGAAAACTCTTCATCGTATACAATTCTAAATATTTCGATTTTTAATCCATTTTCAAGCCCACGCTTAAGTTGATAATATATTTCTTCATATTTTTCATTTAATTTAATTCGTTTTATATTTGGATTCATAAGAATTATTATTAACTTTTTAGAATATTTCCAATTATTAATTTCTTTTAGTTGTCTTAAAAAACGTTCTGTTTTAAACGTTGGAAATAAAGTCTCCTCATTTTCTGATAAAATTCCTTTTACTTCAATTAATTCTTTTGTTTTTGAATTAAAAAAATCTATTCTTAATTTATTACTAATTTGCTTTTCTCGAATTATAAAGTCGTTTTCTAGTAAAACTTTTTTATAATACAAATCATTTAAAGCTTTTAAATTCAACCAAATATATTCTTTGTTATCTTTAAGAGCTTGGACTACATATTTTGTTTTAGTATTTTTCCCCATATTTTTTTCTAATAAAACTTCTTTATCTTTTAAATCATATAATTTCTTAAATTTAGAAGATGTAGCCATATAACATGCTTCCTCTTTTCCATTTATATCAATAAAGGCAATAAATCTTCTATTAGCTTCTCTTTTAAATTTACCAATTATCATTTTATTTTCTTAAATACTAAAACTGCTTCTTTTTTTATTCTCTTTTGTGCCATTGTTTGATTTTGAAGATATCTAAAAGAATTTTCTTCAACTTTCCATCCATTATCTTTAAACAAGCAGATTGTCCAGTCAACAAAATTTATTTTCTCTTTTTGTCTTGTAGTATCTCCTATAGTCATACACCAATATCCATTTGTTTTTACCATTTTCATTACATGTAAATAAATTTTTTCCATTTCATCAAAAAAATCCTTTATTGCTTGTTTTTTATTTCTTTTATTCCTAGCTCCTACTTCTTGATTACTTAAGGTTTCAACCTTTTTTTCCATCCAATATAAAGTTAGTCTATGATATTTAATAAAATCTACTGCAAAAGGATATGGTGGAGAAGTTACTACTAAATTAATATTTTTAAAACTAGTATTTAATATATCTGATTCTATACAAGTAACCGAAGTATTTATATTTTTTAACCAATCTGTTCTTTTGTATAATAGAGATAATTTTCTTTTAAATACTTTTATTGCATCAACCTCTCTGTCAATATTAGGTAATACATTATCAGCAATATATCCAAGATTCCATGTTTTTCTACGTCTTGAACAATTATTAAGACAAGACAATAGTATTAAATAAAATAAATTATAATATTTTTCATCTTTAATTTTTGATATATTATAATTCAATTCTCCCAATCTTTCTAAAATCTCATAGCTATACCAAATTTCTTTATCTGGAAAGTCTGGTATTAGTATTTTATCTTGTTCCACTTTTAATATTTCTTTTGCATATTCTTTTATTTTCTCTATTTCATATTCTTGTGTCTTTACTTTAGAACATAAAATTCCTATTGGACTTAAATCAACTCCAATAACTTCCCTTTCTAATTTTAGACCTTCTAATAAGGTTGTTCCAGAGCCACAAAAAGGATCTAATACTAAATCACCTTTATTTGAATATTCCTGAATAAACTTTTTGGGGATTTCAGGATTAAATTTTGCGTGATATGGATATATATTATGCATTTTTCCTAAATATTAAGCAATAATGATGATGTATATTAGATATAAATTTACTAGGGTATCCCCAAATACCTAGTTGTTTATCATCTTGGCACCAAATTTGTTCTCCTTCAAAAGAGAAACCACATTTTTCAATTTTGTTTACTAAGTCCCAAGCAAAGGTAACATATTTTCCATCAGAATTTCTAAAGTTTTGTACTACTACTACCATATATTTTTTTTCTTTTAATATCTTAAAACAATTCTTAAAAACTTTTGCTAATTCCTTTATAAAAATTTCGTAATCTTCAATATTTCCTAAATCCATAGGATTATCTGAATAGTATAATTTTAAATTTTTTTCTTCTCTTTGTGTATGTTGTGAATTTGAATTTCCTCTTTTCTTTTTCAAAATATCCCAATAGGGTGGAGAGGTCATTATAAAATCTACTCCATCTGGAAATTTGTATAGTTTTTTGTCTCTACTGTCCCCTAATAAAATATTTTCTTCACCATATCTTTCGTTTGCTATCTTGCAAAATTCATTATTTATTTCAATTCCATAGCCTATTCTTCCCTCTTCCTTTGCAGCAACTCCAGTAGATCCTACTCCCATAAAAGGATCAAAGACTGTTTCATCTATCTTTGTAAAAAACTTTATATATTTACTTGCTAATTCCTCTGGATATTTTGCTGGATGCTTTATAACATCATTTTTTCTAGTTTTTCCTTTAAGAATATACCATGATCTTGTTTCTTTAATCCATTCTTTGCCAGTTAAATCGTTAAGTTTATTCATTTTTTATCTTCCTTTCTTACACTCTTATTGTTACATATGATGTTCCTAGAAATTTATTTGACCAAGTCCAAAAGTCTGGTGCTTGTATTCTTGATATATAATCTATTTTTTTATTATAATCAATTGCATCAATAAATCTCATAAATTCTACATAACTAAAGGCTGTAACCATAGTCAATTTTGTTGTTTGTGGCATTATTGTACTCTGAATTTTTAAAAGTTTTTGTTTGAAACTTAATCTATTTCCGCCTTCTCTGTAACCACCATGTATACCTTCTGTTTGTGGTATTTTATCACTATCTACAACCATATACCAGATACCATCATATTTTGTTTTTATCCTATCATCTTTTAAGGTATTTATTATATCGTCAATTTCTTTTCTTTCATCAAATTGCGTAATAGCTCTACCTGATTTTGCCTCAACTATAATTCTTAGTTTTGTTTTTGAATTATCATCATTTAGCATAATAATATCCCATACTATATCAGATACTCTTTCTCCTATGGTATTAGCTCCCATATAGGTAACCTTTTCTTCTCCAAACTTATTTTTTAATAACTCATATAGGAATTCCTCGTATGCAGTACCATTTCCACTCTCAGAAATTTCTTTTCCCTTTTTGAATTCTTCTGTAGTTTCAAGTCTATTACTTAAAGGTAACTTATCAATTATCTTTATTTCCTTTAGATATTGTTTTACTAAGTTTCTATCTGCTAAATCTGTATCAATATTAAAATCATATAGTGAATAGTTATTATTATCAATAAGTCCTAAAGTCCTTAAATGATGTCTTAATTCATCTTCTTCAATTTTTTCAGGATGAGCTAATCCCTTTAAAAATAATGGTGTAACTTCTAAATCGTCATATAAATCTCCTATAAATACAGCTTTTTCCTTAAAGCTATATTTATTAATATCAAAATCCTGTAAGTCAAAGCTTAAAGGTCTTTCTTCCACAACTTTTAAACCAATTCCTTCAATAAGATGCCTTTTTAGAAATAAGGTTCCCCTCTGAATTTCCCTATAATCAATTTCAGAAAATTCAGAACGAGTAATTGGCTTTATTAAGTATAAATCTATCTCATCTTCATTTTTTACTTTTCGTGTTATATAAGATAAAGTATTAGCATCGATTTTCTTATAACCTTTTTCTTTAAAAATTTGCATAATTTTAAGTAATACTACAAAAGGCCTATTTCTTACATCATATTGTTCTATATTATCAGAATTTTTTGATGCATTTCTAAACTTCATATTATATAAGATGTCAGAATAGCTAATTTCTCCTACCTTATATCTTTTTAAGGTATTTCCTACATAATGTCTTTTTTCATTTTCTATTGATTTCCCTTTATAATAAGAAGGCATCAGACCTGTAAAAGCAAAAAATTCAAAATAATCTCTAGCTTGCTCATTCCAACATCCATTTAAGGTCTTTTTAGGACTATAGGGTTTATTTTTTATATCTACATATTTTAAAGTTCCTTCTTTTATTCCATTATAATAGGATAATAATCTACCATCTTTTATGAAATTCCTATACATACCTGGATGATATTTTTCAAATACGCCTTGTTTTATTTCTTCTTCAAACATCTTTGCTTTTAAATCATCATATAGGTAATATTCTTTATTTTCATCAATTAAACTAATAATAAATTTTATTTCGTCTGGAATTATTGCGTTATGTGGAAAATGAAAACCTGTTATTTTACTCATTTATTTCCTCCGAATTCTAGTTTTTATTTTATATTTTTTATCTAAAATAATAATTGTTATCTATTAATTTATATTTTATTTTATATCATAAAATCCTTATTTTAACAACAAAATTTGACAAATTTAGTTAATAATATGTTATCCTAGTTAAATTAATTGATATCTTTTAATATATATATTATAATAAAGTAAACATATAATATAAAAGGATGTGATTGCAATGAAGCAAGCAAGTAAACTAAGAGTAGCGAGGGAAATAATTGAAAATAAAATAGCTGAATGTATGATTCAACTAAGAAACTCATCAGATGAAGAATTACAAAAAAAATATAAAATATTAATAAATATTAGAGAAGAAATTTATAAAGGTAATATCAAAGAAATAGACAAAGTAATAAAAGAAGAAGGGAGTAAAAATGATTGATTCAAGAATAAAAGCCAAAGATAGAATTTACAAAGAACTACCAGAGAATATAAAAAAACTCATGGAACAATATATATTACCAAGAAAAGAACATGAAAGAATTCTTGATGATATAAAAAAGCAATCATATTATGGAAAAAGAACAGAAAAACATCCAAAATTCATTATAGTAGCTGGACAGACTGGAAGTGGAAAAAGTAATTTAACTTCACTAATATATACCAAGAATAGTAATTTAATTATTATAGATTCAGACAAATATAAAGCATACAGATCAGATAACTCTGAAATTCTAAGAGATCACTTTGCAGAATATGCATTTTTAACTGCTCCAGACTCATATTTGCATAGAGATGAAATGATAGAAGATGCAATGAAATATAAATTTAATATATTAATGGAGTGTGCAACATCTGAAAAAGACAAATTATTTGTAGATGTACAAGAAATCCAGAAGGCAGGATATAGTGTAGAATTGCATGTGTTAGGAGTAAGTTCATTAAATAGTGCAATATCAGTTCACGAAAGATATGAAGCCTTAATAAAATTAAACCTTAACACAGCTAAATTGACAGGATTAAGAAGACATGATGATTCCTTTAATTCCTTAATTAGTGCAGTATTAGATAATAAAGATGTAGAAATTAACATATATAAAAGAGGAAAAAAATATCCATATGAACCAGAATTAGTGTACAGTCCAAATAATAAAAATAGAAGATTCTCATGTCCAGCAGAGGCCTTACTGTATACTCAAAGGCAAGATCTTAAAGAAACCATACCAACAGTAGAAAGTAGATGTGAAATAATAAAAAAACAAATGAAAGCAAGACAAGCTCCAGAAAATCAAGTTAGACAATTAGCAGAAATAAAAAAAAGATATGAAGCTATTATTGAAAGGGAGATGGAAAAATGAAAATAATAATTTTAGGTACAGGACATGGATCTGCAACAGAATGTTATAATACATGTTTTACAATAAGAGAAAATGAAAAACATTTTTTAGTTGATGCTGGAGGAGGAAATGGTATATTAAAACAATTATCAAATATGAAAATTAAGGTTGAAAATATAGAAGCCATGTTCATTTCACATACTCATACTGATCATATAATGGGATCTATATGGATTATAAGAATGATTGCAAGAAAGTATCTAGTAGAAGATTATAATAAACCATTTTACATTTATGGAAATGATAAAGTTATAAATGCTATAAGAAAAATATGTGAAGTAGTATTACCAGAGAAATTTAATGAATTAATGAATAATAAAATTAAATTAAATATAGTTGATACTGGTGATGAAATAGAAATAATAGGAAAAAAAGTCCAATTTTTTGATATCAAAGCTAAAAAAGTAAAACAAACTGGATTTGTTATGTGGCTAAAAGACCAAGAAAAGTTTACTTTCATAGGAGATGAAACATGTTCAAAGGAAACAGAAAAATATGTTAAAAATAGTAAATGGCTTTTTGCAGATGCATATATGGCTGGGAAAGAAGCAGAAGAATATAATCCAATAAAAAGACATCATCATAGTACTGTAAAATTCACTTCAGAATTATGCCAAAGATTGAATGTAGAAAAGGTCATATTATCACATACTATAGATACTGATTTAAAACATAGAAAGAAAAATTTTACTACAGATGCCAAAAAATATTTTAAAGGAACAGTATTTGTGCCAGATGATTTAGAAATAATACAACTATAAAATTAGTATTGAATTATAAGTAAAAAAATAAAAAATCTAGTCTAACCAAGAGAAACACGTCATACTATAATTATATCAAATAAATTAAGATATTTAAAATAAATATAAAAAATGAGATTTAATAAAATTTTAATTCAAATCTCATTTTTCTATTAAACTTTTTACAAGAAAGATATTATTGTAAAAATTCTCCGTCCCCAGTGGCAATTTTAATCTTCCTTTTTCATAAATTTGCAAACCATTATACTCATATCATCTTTCGGAATACCATAGTTATTGTCTATTGATTCATTTAAGATTAAATCAGCAATTTTTTGAGTATTATTTGTTTCAATATCTTCTAACATATATTTAAGCCATAATTCCTTATTTTTATATTCAACATTTGAATCTAATATTCCATCTGTACACATTATCATGATGTCTCCAGAGCATATATCTTTATCAAAGGTTTGTATATCAGTATCCTCCATTATACCAGCTGGCAAAGAAGTTGATTTTATTATTTTAACTTTATTTTTATTTTTTACATAAGTTGGGCAAGCTCCACTTTTTATTAGTTCTATAGTTCCTACATACAAGTCTATAATTGCAATATCAATTGTTGAAAATATTTCTTTATTTGTATTTATCAGTGCACTATTTATTAATTGTAAAGATATTTCTTTTTCAAAACCTGATTGTAATAGGTTTTCTAACATTCTTATGCATTGGTTACTACTTTCTTTAGCATTTTTTCCGCTTCCCATACCATCACTTATTGCAACTAAATATTTTCCGTCTTTTAACCTTATATTTAACATGCTGTCACCTGATACAGTACTATTATTTTTAACAGTTTCAGCTTTTCCAAAAGCCATTACATATTTATCATCTGATAAGAAATTTAATTTATTTCCGACACTTAAATCGCTATTTAGTACTATTTTTTCTTTTAATATTTGTGTTAATATTTTTTCTATTGCATTTATTTTTGAAGTTTCTATTACGTTATTTAGATAGATTTCTATAATAAATCTTTGCTCTTTTTTTATAGAGATGTCTTCTATTTGAATTCCCTTTTGTTTCAGAATTTCTAATATTTCAAGTTTTTCTTTTGAATATTTTTCTTCTATTTTTATTCCCTTTTCTATGTCATCTGCTAAATTCTGTATTGCTTCTGATACATGATTTAGTTGTTTTCTCATATTATTATTATTTTGTTCTACTCTCTTTCTCCATATGAAATCTGATTTACTTATTTTATAAGACATATTTATTGTTCTTATCATTTGATTTATTGTTGTTTCTAAATATTCACTAATTTCGTTATCTTCCAAGCCTACTATGTAACTATTGCACTCTGCAAATATTTCTAATAAGGATTTTCTATCTATTTCTTGCTTATCTAAAAGTCTTGTAAATATTTTATCAATAATTTTTCCATCTACTTGTGCAATATCATCATATAACATATTATCTCTATAAGGCTCTAAATTATTTAATAATTCCGCTATAAATATTTGCTTATTAGCATCTTTATGGGTACTGTCAATTTCTTGTGAAGTTTTATTGTTTTCTTGTTTATAGGAAGTTGCCATATCTTGAATTACTTCTGAAACTTTGTTTAAATTTTCTATCATTTCTTTACTATTATCTAAGGTTCTGTTTGGTATTACAGGTAAACATTGCGATTTTCCAACAAATTCCTCTAAGTCTAATCTAAAGGTCTTTGGTATAGCAAGTAAACCTATTGAAGCTATTAATATCTCTTTAAAATAAATTAATTCTATTGTATAACCATTTGAAACATATGCAAGTACTATATTTCCTAAGATAAACCCAACTATTACACCTATTTTTCCAAATCTATTTAACATACCTGAAATCATTCCAGATATTGCATAGGCTGCTATCATTATTGGCTCAGATCCTGTTATTACTCCAAGTGTTACTCCTATTGTCACTCCTGATGTTGTTCCAATTAATATTCCATTTTTCCATCCTAAAATCATAACAATTAAAATGCTTAATACATTTCTAAGGTTAAAGCCATATATACTAAATCCATCAAAAGCACTTACTGCAATAGCCATTAATAAACTTGCACCTATTAATTCTTCAATAGAAAAGGCTCTGCTTTTATTAAAGTCTTGCAATACTACTATTGAATTTACAAATATCTTGTAAAATACTAAGGCTATAATTGATACTGTAAAGGTAAACAATAGGTCATATATTGTAAAATGTGACATTGCAAGTTTGATTATTTGTATTAAAAAAGTTGAAAGAAATACATTTTTTCCAAGCTTAATTTTTTCATTTCTTTCTTGCTCATTAAATTTTGGCTTAAATATAAATAGTGTTATTATCATTGCCATTGAAGTTAGAAAATATCCTAGGGCTCCACCTGTTCCATATTTTATCACATTTCCTATTAATGAAAATATTATAATTCCTAAGGCTGGAATTTCTGTTGCGAAACATGCCCCTAAAATACTTATACTAAATATTGAGTAATCTCCATTTAATCCTACTAAGGATATCATAAAAGAAATTATATATATTACTATATTTTTCTTTGTAATTAAATTTGAAAATATACTTTTTTCTTTTATTTCTATTGTATCTTCCTTTATATTTTGAAACATCCTTACCACCTCTTTGCTTTTTATGGCTTTATTTTACTACTTGTCCTTCGTGGTTTTTGTCTTTTTTAGTAGTCTAACTAAAAAAACTTTTTTACATTTTATGATATTATTTTTTTGTTTTTTATCTTAAATATCTTTTTATGCCCTTTATTTTATTATATATGGTCGAAAATTGCAATATTTTTATAGTAATCGCCTAAAAAAAATAAAAGTGTCAAAAGACTAAACTTTTTGACACTTTTATAATTATTTTTTTAGTTTTCTTTTAAGAATTATAATACCTGTTCCTAGTATTGCTAAAACAGCTACTCCAATAGTAATTGGTAATATGTAATTTTGGTTTTCACCAGTACTTGGTGTAACAATAACCTGTTCTGACTTATCTTCATCTGACTCTAAAGGAGTTGAACTATCACTTGGAATATAACTTCCTGTAATTGTAGTAATTTTAGATCCTCCTGGTTTAGTGATTTTTACAATTTCAGTTTCATTATTTAGTAAAATCTCATCAGTTGTAGTTAAAGTTTTTGATACGTTAAGTTTAATATTTCTATCAGTACCTGGTAAAACTTTTTCTTGATGTAATTTAGTTGTATACAAGATTATCTTATTATTAATATCTGAAGTATCTCCAAATACATCTGGGCTAACTGTTACCTTTTCTGTTATTCCACTAACTGAATATTGAATTCCGTCTGTTTGTAATTGTTCTTTTGTTATAGCAGTCCATCCATATTCTTCATTTTTACTTGTTTCATAACCCCAAGCTTTATCTAGGTAATCAATAATTATATTTGGTGTTGTATAAACAACTTCACTTTCTTTTACTGTTCCTACTTCTTTATTGTTATAATCAAATAGTTTATAAGCTCCCTCTTTCATAACACTAGAACCAAATTTATAATAATTTGAATTTATTACATCTACTTCGCTAATATTATTGTATTTGAATTCGTAGGTAACTTCTAAAATTGCACCTTGTATTAATTCATTATCTAACTCAACTTTTATAAAGCCTGGATTGTAATTTACGGTTCCTCTATTAATTGGTCCCATATAAGTTACATGATTTTTTTCACCTTTTAGTTTTCCATTTTCAACGTCTACATCTGAAACAACTTCACCATTTGCTAAAGTTACTCTTAAATGACTTACTCTTTTCTTTAATTCATTTTGTTGAATTGCTCTTTTTACAATTCCAAAATCAATATTAGTTATTTCATAAGTATATTGGTCTCCAGTAGATGCTGAATATACATCTTCATATTCAACTCCAACTTGCATTGGAAGTGTTGTTGAGTCCATTGTACGATTTTTAGTTATTTTCTCATCTGAAGTAAAGGTTCTATTTTTTATTTCATCATCTATTTCTAATCTAGTCTTATAGTCATCAATTGCATCTGTATATCTTGTTTCTTTATTATTTAAGTCAATTCCATCTCCTCTATACCACTTTCCAACTTTTAATGTACTTCCATCTATGATATTATCATATCTCGCCTTATTGTATATTGTTCCTTTATAATCTTGCACCTTATAGGTACCATATTGTTCTCCCCAAGTATATACTACTACATAGTCTCCTGGTATAAAGCCCGCAATATCAAAGTTACCTCCACCTGATGTTTTGCTATCTTCTTCTGACCAAGTAGCTTTTGTTTCATATTTATCAAATTTTTCTACTGCCCCTGATATACTTTCTTTATATTTATTTTCTCCTATGAAATATTCCATACCAGTATTTTTCTCTACAATTTTAACTTTTACTCCATCTATTCCTGTATCCTCTGCATCAAGCAAGCCATTTGCTTCTCTAATTTTAGCTGTTTGTAGTCCATCAACTGTTTTATCTAGGAATACTTGACCTTTAAGATGTCTAGCGTTGTCTGCTACTTGTAATTGTAAGGTTGGTGCTGTATCTGTATCATCTTCATAAGTCTCTTTCTTTTCAGGTTCAATATTTCCTGGTTCAGAATCTTTATCTATTCCTGCATATGGTTCTTCAAAGGTATCAAATACAGAATATGAATTTATTTCAACTATATTGTCTAATAAACCTTCTTCCTTCTGATTTATTAAAGCTAATACTTTAGCTCTACTTAACTTAAATTGTACATAAATATCTTGTGTTTCTTGTGGATTTATTATTTTATTAACATCCTCGGTATTTATTATTATCTTTTTATATTTGTTGTTACTTGTTTCTACGGTTTCTTTGCTTATATTATTTACTTTAATATTTCCTTTTTCATCTAATTCTGTACCAATTGCTACAATTTCTTCATAATTAGCATCATAGTAATCAACAAGACTATTAATTTTAGCTTTTAATTCTGTAGCTTCATTTCTAATTTGTATTTTATAAGTTATATAAGCTTTTAATTCTCTACTTACATCCTCTGGATTTTGCCATGTAAAGTCTGATTTATAAATTGGTCTTGTGTATTTTTGTTTACCATATTCATTTCCAAATTTAACACCAACATTAAAGCCTTCACTATATGCACCTGCATTTACAAATCTTTGTGCATAATCATAGGTATGTTCATATCCATTTATTGTAAGTCTTACATTTTGTATATCTTTTACCACTGCTAAATCTGGTTGCATTTTTTCATAAATTCCTAAATTAATATTTCTAACTTCTTCGAATTTCTTTCCTTCTGGAACCTTTAAATAGTCTCTTAATTCGATTATTGAAGTATCTGCATATATTCTTATTCCATCACTTCCAGTTTTCGGATCAACTATTCCTTTTCCAGTCTCCGCAGTATAACCTAAATGTTGTACTAAGGTTGATTTGTGTTCTTTGGAATCACGTTTATAACTCAAGCTATTTGTTTCAGTATTATCTGCTTTCTTTGAAACACCTTTTTCAATTATTGCATATTGTGCATTTAATTTTTCTCTATCTTTGTCTGCTGATTTCGATCCATTTGTTTTTTCAGGATGTGGTTTTACATTTTCATATTTTAGTCCATTATATTTAAACATAACGTTATAATTGTCTAATTCGCTTTTTAGCACTTTCTTAAACTCATAAAATCCATTTTTGTCTGTATAAGTTATAAATTCTTTTCCATCTTCATTTTTAACTGTTTCGCCTGAACCTACATATACTAGTCTTACTTCTATACCTTCTATGAGTGTTTCTCTAGTATCATATTCATCATTACGTAAGGTCTTTTTACTTGTATCATGTGTATCTTCCCATACAATACCAGATAATTTTGTATAAGCTTGCTGATTTCTTACTTGTACATCACAGACAAAAGATGCTCCAGCTGTTGTATTAGGATTTTGTAAATCAAGTTCTATTTCACCTTTATGTAATCTATAAAAGTCCTCATCTTCCTTATTTACTAGCCCTGTTTCTATTGCATAATATTTTCTATGTGCTTCTATTTTACGTAAGTTTATATACCCCTTTTCATCTGTTACAAATTCTTTTGCACTACCTTCGTTAGTTGTATAGTTAACTATTGAAGGTTCTAAAGCTCCTGTTTTCTTATTAGTTCTTTCTGTATATGAACTAATGTAATGTTTATTATGACTTTCATCATAATAATATATTTTAAATTTTACACCTGACATTGGTTTTATATTAGTAACATCTATATCATCTACTTTATATAATCTAATATTTCCATATGCCTTATTTCCAAAGGTTACTTTTTGTTCATAGTCTTTATATACTGAAAATTGTCCAGATGATACTACTTCTATATTTCTATTTAAATCTGTATCCAGTCTTCCATAATGATAAATTTGGTCATTAAGGTCATAAGGTGCAGGACAAGCTATTTCCTCAACTTTATAATAGTAAAAGTCTCTTGAATCTATATCATCTACTCTTAGTCCAGTCCAAACTGCATACCCATTTGAATTTGATACAGCTATACTATGTTTATACCATCCTGTCTCATTCTTTACTGTTCCTCCATACCCATTATCTGTAAACCATACATTTTTACACCATAATTGGAAAGTTGCACCTGGAATTGGTTTCTTTGTATCTACATCGTATTTGTAAGCTGATAATTGACCTGTTTTAGTTATTATTTTTTTATCCATAAAAATTACTGTTGCTGGTGTTATTTTACCTACTTCTACTGTTACTATTTGACTTGCTGGATCTGAAATTTCATATCCTTTAGGTGGCACTGTTTCTGTTACTAAGTATTGACCAGGCTGTAAATTATCTAATTGCACTGTACCATTATATAATACCTCTACATTATCTTTTCTATATCCTTCTGCACCTGTTCCCTTTATTCCTATAACTGAGAATTTTGCTCCATTTAACTTCTGTCCATCTTCTTTAGATACCTTCATAATTTTCAAACTTCCTAAGTCCTTTTTTATTTTGGTATCATAAAACTTTACATCTAGTACTTGATTCTTTTCTTCTATATTAACTTCTTGTTTTGCATATTCTGGGTCTATAGTATAACCTTCTGGTGCTTTTGTTTCTATAACTGTATATTTTCCTAGTGGTAAATTAGATACTGTTACAGTACCATCCTCTCCTGTTTTTATTCCTTCTTTTTTCTCTCCTGTAGGATATATTAAGGTAAATTCTGCTCCCTTTAGTGTACGTGAAGCAAATAGTGGATGCTCTTTATCCCTTTTAATAATCTTTAAGCTTCCAACATCGTTTTTTGGTTGTGGTAGAGTTAAATTTAAACTTGTATTGTAACCAACTGGTTCTAAAATCTCTGCCTTTCCACGATAAACTCTTTCTAGATCTTGAGCATCTTTTGTATTACAACATCCATGCCCATTATGACTTCCTTCACTTGAATATATACATTTCCATACTTCTCTAACTATCGCTGTTATTTTATATTTAACTTTTTTGGTTAATTGTTTAAAATCTAATTTTATTTCCTTTATATTTTTTATGTTGTCTTTTTTATCATCAACTTTAATATAAAATTCTTTTCCATTTTTAAATACATTTTTTTCATTTTCTATTACTTTACCATTTTCATCAAATATGTGTTTTGCATCAAATATCTCTGTTCTACCTCTTTTAGTTGTATATACTACTCTTGTATTTACATCAAAACTACCTTTAAGACAACTTTCATCTATTTTACTTACTTTGTAAGGTCCAATATAAGTATAATTATCTTTTTCAATATATTTGATTTTTGACTTATTTGAGTCATCTGATATTATTGGTGCCTCAGTTTCTACTTTTTGTTGTTTCTCTATTTTTGTAATCTCTGCACTTACTCTTTCATAAGTATGGTCTGCAGAACCACACATTGATTTATTTGGTGTAATACAATGTAATTTCATTTTATTAAAGTATTCTTCTAGGCTTGAATCATGGGTTGCAAAGTTATTACTTGAACTATTTACTGTTACTTTTCCACCCATATCATCTTTAAGAAAGTCTTTTATTTTTAAGTCTTTTGTAGTTAGAGTTTGTGCTTGGCTAATATTTGGCATATTCATTACTACTATTGACATTAATATTGTCATAAACATCATTAAATTCTTGATATTAATTTTCTTTTTCTTAATTAAAAATCCAGTTAATAGTAATATTCCCAAAAGAGCTACTATTATAATAGTATAAGTTATTATACCTGTTTTTATAGATACAATAAGTTGTGCTTCTGAGTAATCATCTTCTTCTCTGTTTTTATTATTTTCTGTTGAGTCTATATCTTTTACATTTGTAGTTGATGTTGCTTTTTTAATTTCAGCAGCATTTGTAATAGTTCCTGTTTCGTCTTCTGTCATCTTTTTAGTTAATACTACAGTAATCTCTTTACTTTCCCCAGCTGAAATTTTTGTATGTGCTAATTCATCACTAACTATTGTATCTTTTGTGTTTTGTCTCCAAGAATTATTTATAGCTTTATCAAAAGTTAATCCACTAGGTAAGTAATCTACTATTTCACTTACATAAGCTTCTACTTCTCCCTCATTTTTTACTACTATTTTATATTCAATTTGCAAAGTACTATTATTTAAGTATTTAGAAGGTATCTCTACTTTTTCCAATTTTCCTTTTTTGTATTTATATTCTTTTGTCCCTGCTTTATTAGTTACTGTAACTTTTGATACATATTTTTCTAGAGATAAATCAAATATACTATTTTTTATTAAGCCCATGTCTATATTTTCTTTATTTTCACTAAGCTCTATTATATTTGTTATACCTACACTTTTTATATTTCCATCTATACTTACTTCTTTTTCTACTGCATCATTATTAAGGTTTTCCCCTACACCACTTTTTTGATAAGTAGTTAAGGTATAGTTATTTGTATCGTATTCAAATAAAACCATATAATTGTTTTCTTGTAAAGCTTCAAATTCATAGTTTCCATTATTATTAGTAGTTGTTTCTTTTACTAAAGAATTTGTTGTTGCATTATATAATTTTACTTTTATATTTGATAATAATTGTTCGTCTTCCTTTCTTTCTCCATTTTTGTCACTATCCATCCAAACTACACCCTTTATTTTATAGTTTGTTTTATTATCTTTATTTTCTATATTATTATCATCTTTTTCTTGGTTATTTTCTTCCTTCTTATCTGTATTATCTTCTTTTAAATTGTCATCTATATTATCTACTTTTGTTGGTACTATTGTAGCTTTTATTATATTAGATTGTGTAGCTTTTAGATCATCTCCTGTTATTGTTACCATATTTTCAATGTCTGTTCTATCTGTAACATAATCTGCTTTTGCATAAATTTTTAGTTGCATTTGCTCTTTGTCTGGAATAGAACAATTTATATGTACATTCGCATTTTCTTTTCCATCTTCATCTATTGTAACCTCTGATATATCCTCTGTTTCTACTGTCTTAATATATTTTCCTGTTTTTTCATCTATTTTAAATTCACCTGTGTCTTCATCTATTTCAAACTTTTCATATTCAATTTTGTCTGGTATTAACGCTTTTGGTAAATAATCTTGTACATCTATATTTGTTCCTAAAATGTCACTTGCTCCAATATTTTTTATTGTAATATTATATTGTATTTCTTCGTTTTCTTGTAATTCTTTTCCTTCTTTTTCAGAAGTTTGTACTATTTGGATTGCTTCTGTTAATATTTTCATTCTATTTTCGTTTGAATAATAGGTATCATCTTTATAAGAAACTTTTGCTGACATACTTATATCATATTCATATTTACCATTTTCATAATTTTTGTGTATTGTATCTATAACTATATTGGCTTTACTATTTGCTTTTATTTCTGGTATTTTTATAGTTAGTTTTCCATCTTCAAGATTTTTTTCTAAGTTAGTTTCTTTTGCATAAGTTTTACCTTCACTATCTGTTCCAAGCTCATAGGTTTCTATATTTGTTACATCAAATTCTACTGGAATTTGGCAAGTTGCTTTTATATTTTCAATAGTTTCCTCTGTATTATTGTAAATCCATAAACCATAACCATATTCTTTGTCTACATTGTTACCTGATTGTAGTCTTACAGTTAGGTCTCCATTTTTTATAGTTGTTTTTTGTGAATTACTTGTTGTTTCAATATTTTCAATATAGGTTTTTAGAGTTTGTTGTATTTCTTTTGAGGTTTCACCTTCTGTTAATTTGTTTACTTGTACTTCATAAAATCTTATAATTGATTTTCCTGCTTCTATACTTGCTATATTTTCTTCATATTTTTTTACACTTTCGTCTTTTACATAAACATATGCATTTTCTGCTGTTGAGTCAAGTCCTAGTTTTACTTCTGCATAGGTTGTACCTTCTGGTACGCTACCTTCAAGTTTTATATTATTTAGAGTGTCCTCAGTTGTATTTGTAATTCTTACCATATATTTAATAATTTCATCTTCATGTATAGTATCAGTTTCTGCTAAAGTTTTATCTCCTACAACTGCTATTGTCTCTACTTTAATTTTTTCTGATTCTTTTATATTTTCTTTTAATGGTTCTTCTTCTATTCGTTGTGTAAGCTTGTTATCTTCTTTTTGCTCTTTTTGCATTTCAATAACAGATTCTATGTCTATATCTATCTGCTTATTTTCTTTTCCTTGTTTCTTATAATCTATAAGAGTTGCTGTATCATTTTTATAGGTTACATCTATTGTACTTTTTTTGCTTTCAATTTCTTTTTTTACTATTATAGTTGCTGGAATAACTAGGTTACTTCCTTCTATTATTGAATTTAAATTATAAGAGTTTTGAGTTCCATCTAATTCAACTTTAATTGCTTTACTTCCGTTATTATCCACAACTTCTGCACTTTTTATTGATAAATTACTATCATATAATAAAGCTACATCTCCTAGTATTATTTTTTCTACTTCACTAGGAAAAGTAAACAAGATAACAGGATTTTTAAATAAATTATATTTTATATTATTGTTTAGTAAAGTTGCTGTTAAGGTTATTTCGTTTTGAATTTTGTTTGTTAATTTTGTTTTATCAAGTGATACTTTTATATTTGTTTCTGAAGCTTTTATTTCCTCAAAGCTAATATTTGATGAATTGTAGATTTCTTTTGTTTCTTCGTTATTTGTACAGGTTACTTTTTGAGTTGTCTGTAGCTTTTTATAGTTATTATTTTTCATATCTGCTTTTATTGCTTTTTTATTTTTTATTGCAAAAGAACCTATTTTTATAGGCTTTGTTGTTGTAATAACTATTTTTTCTGTTTCTTCTGGATAATTTATTTCTACTAATCCATTTTCTATTTCTTCTGATTTACTAGTTATTTCTCCTATTACTTCCTTTTTATCGTTTAATATTGTGATTTTTCCGTCTTCACCTAAATAGTCTATAATATCTTGTTTTTTTATTGTAGTTTTTTTGTATAAGATACCACTAGCTATGCTATTATTTTCGCTGTCTATAAATTGATTATTTAGTTCTAATCTTATTTTATCTGCTATTTCAGCATAACTAAAATTTACATCTATTGTTTCTGTATATTCTGTTTCATTTTGTGTTCCATTTACTTCATTTGCATATATAAATCCATTATAGATTTCACTATTTGATATCTTTGTAGATATTAATTCACTTTTGTTTGATGTGTGTGTTTCTTGTAGATTAAATTGTTTTTCTATTTTTGTTTCGTTTTCATCTTCAAGGGTTTCTATTACTGTTCCTGTGATTTCTAATTGTCTCTCTTTTTCTTCTTTATAACAGTTTGAATTGTAATATGCATAAATTTCATATATGTCTTTTGCATCTTTTACTTCTTTATTATAAGCATTTGTATTAGATGCTTTTATATTTAATTTTCCTGTTTCTTTATTGTAGTCGTAAGTTGCTTCTTTTTCTTGTTTTTCTCCATTTGTTGCTTCTGTACTTTTTGCAATTACTTTTATTTGTTCTGGATATTTGTCCTCTATTTTTGGCATATTTAATATAGATTCTGTAACTTTTAGAGGTGTATATTCTTGCCCTTCTTTATATTGTATTCCAGTTTGCAATTCTGCTTGATATAATACTCCTTTGTTTTCTTCGTCTAAGTTATAGTTTATATATTTTTGTGTTTCTATATTTAATATTACTTCTGCTTTTTCTTTGTTGTTTGTATTTTCTATAGCATAACTATAAATGCTTTTTCCAACATATAGAAAATTTGACATTAGTATTGTAAGAATTAGTGTTATTATAACTCCAATTTTTAAAATATTTCCTTTCATATTTTCCTCCTTTATTTTGTTTTTATATATTTTATTTTTTATAGGTTTTGTTTTATTTCTTTAGTTGCTTATAAATTATGTCAATTTTCTTTTGTTTTACTTACGGCTACTTAATATAAATAATATTTGTTTTTATATATTTTTCATATTCTTTATATTCGCTACTTTTTATTATACCTTTTTTTTCTAGTTTTTTCAATGTTTTACAGTAAATTTTTTCATATTTTTTTATGTTTACCGTTTTTTAGTAATAACTCTGTTTTATTTGTATCCGTAATACTACAGTTTATGCTTATTTTATCAGTACTATTATATAAAGTAACAATTTTGATTTTTTTTCATATCTTAATAATATATATTTACATACTTTAATAATATATATAGAGGTGATTAAAGTGAATAATAATAATTTAAACTTAGATGAAAATACGATGAAGAACATTAAAAATATGGTTGATAATGGCAATCTTTCAGATGCTTTGTCTCAAATTTCTCCTGATATGATACAACAGTTCTCTAGTTTATTAAATTCAAATAATTCAAATAGCTCTGGCTCTAATAATTCTAATGAACAAAATACTTCTGGTAATTCTAGTGCTGAAAATAATAGCCATTCTAATAATAATAACAATAATAATTCTGGATTTGATTTTAGTAATATTGATCCTGCAACAATTATGAAGATAACTTCTGCTTTTGGAAAAATGAATAATAAAAATGATCCTAGAGCTAATTTGCTATATTCATTAAAACCATATTTAAGAGATGGAAAAAAAGAGAAATTAGACCAATATGTAAATTTACTTAAGGTTAGTAAAATAGCTGACTTATTAAAAGATGATAAAAAGGAGAATAATAATGGCTAGGTTTCCTTATTTTGGATTTCCTTATCAGTATCCATATTATAGATATTATAATCAAAATACTCCTATAAGTTATAATAGTACTCCTATAACTTCTTCTGATAATAAAACAAGCTCTATAAATTATGATAGTGATATAAAAGAAAATACAGAAGAGAATATCTCTTCTGTACAACCTAACCGTTCTTATTCTAAAACTAATACCAATTCGTTATTTTCATTTAATTTTAATGGTTTTTTAAATTCAGATAATCCAATTATTAATATTTTGGGTATTGATCTTTATTTAGATGATATTATGATTTTATGTTTGCTTTTTATTTTATATAAAGAAGGAATAAAAGATGAAATGCTATTTATTGCCTTACTCCTTTTATTGTTAAGTTGATTATTCAATTTCAATTTTGCCATCTATAAGACTAATATAAGCTTGTTTATGCCTTGGCTCTTCATCTCTATTTATTTCTTTAACTATGTTGGCAATTCTTATTTGAACAGTATCAACCATTCCAGCTGCAATAATAGCTTGTTTATTACCTTTAGCTCCAGCATGTGCTAATCCTCTTAAGACTCCTAAAACTATAATATTTTCAGAAGCAATTACTTCTGCACCTGAATTAACATCTCCTATTATAACTAAACTTCCTTCAGCTTCTATCTTTTGGCCAGAACGTAAAGACCCCCTATGGAATTTTGTTTCAGATATTGCTACATCTTTATTAAAGGCCTTCTTAATACTATGTAATCCTAGGGATTTAGGCATATCAAACTCTATTTCTACATCTATTTTTTCTTTTATTAAACTCTCTATTTCATCAATTTCTTTGTTTTTTAATACTTTTCCTGTAACACTAATTGGCGTTTTTTCGTCATTATAAAATTTTTTTAGTTCAGGTAACTTTTTCTTTAAATCTTCAACTAATTCCCTTTGATCTGCTTCATCACTTAATTTAATTAAAATTCTATCTTTCTTAAAATTTATATTTACTGCATTCTTCATACTTCTTTCCTTTCTAATTGCCAGTAGGGACGGAGAATTTTGGCAAAGAGTAAACATATTAATAAAAATTGCCAAAATTCTCCGTCCCTAATGGCACTATTGCATAATTTCTACATATGGAGTAACTCCCATGTTTTCTTCAATATTTTGAGTATTCATTCCAAAATATTCTGCCATAATATCCCTAACAACTTCAGCAGTATAATTACCATGTCCACCGTTTTCAACCATAACTACAATAGCAATTTCAGGATTTTCAAAAGGTGCAAAACCGACAAACCATGCATGAACCCTATTATTTGGAGCTTCAGCAGAACCTGTCTTACCACCTACACTAATATCAAAATCCTTAAATCTAACATAAGCAGTTCCTCCTGAATCACTTGTTACAGATTTCATTCCCTGTAATATGGCCTTTAAATAATCTTGATTCATTTGTAATTCCTGAGTACTATCTTCTTGCAAACCTAATTTGTTATTTATAAATTTGTTTATTTCTTCTTTGGAAACTTCTGAACCATCTGCATTTCTAATTGTTTTTACAATACTTACGTCAATCTTATGCCCACCATTTGCAAGCATACTAATATATCTTGCCATTTGTAAGGGGCTAAATTCGTTGTCTCCTTGTCCTATAGAAGCATTTAAGGTATTTCCTGGATTCCAATTTGGATCATCTGGATGCATCTTTTGCTTTGTTTCTCTATTTGCTAACACTCCTGAAGTTTCACCTTGTAGCTCAATTCCTGTTTTACTTCCTAATCCAAAATATTTTGCAAACTCAGCTAATTTATCTATCCCCATTCTATCTCCTGTCTCATAAAAGAAATAGTTACATGATTTTTCTATAGCATCAGAAACATTAATAGGTCCATGTCCTCTATGATAATCTGTATAATACCAACAATTCATTGATATTCCATATTTTTTATAAACACCTGTATCATTAATTGTAGATTTCAAATTAATTACACCTGATTCTAAGCCTGCAATAGCTGTTATCATTTTAAAGGTTGATCCTGGCGAATATGAATTTTGTATAGCTTTATCTACTAATGGTTTTGCTGAATTATTCATATAATTATTCCAAGCTTCATTACTTATTCCTCCAACGAAATCTTCTGGATTATAGTCTGGATAACTTGCCATTGCTAAAACTTCACCAGTATTTACATTCATAACAACACATGCACCAGCATCTGCATTATAAGCCTTTCCAAAGCCACCTGATGCAATTTTATGAATATTTGACGCAAGTGCATTTTCTGCAATATGTTGTAAATTAGCATCAATTGTTAATACAACATCTGAACCTGCTACTGCTTCTTTTGAAATATATTCTGCTGTAGTAGTTCCATCAACTGTCATATCAATTTGCTTTATTCCATTTTTTCCTTTTAGATATTCTTCAAAAACATATTCAATACCTGTTTTTCCAATTATATCATTAGTACTATAGGTATTTTTTCTCTTTTCATATTCTTCACTATTTATTTTACCAGCATATCCTAATATATGTGATGCCAAATTTGCTGATGTGTATTTTCTAACAGGTTGCACTACTATATTTATACCAGAGAATTTTTCAGAACTTTCACTAAATTCTGCAACTGCCTCTCTAGGTATACTTTTTGCAATTGTAACTGCTCTTGTACTGCTATATCCTTTTTTTGCGACTTCATATCTTATAGCCATAATTTTTCTTATTTCATGTATTTCTGTATTTTGTATTTTATATTTTTCTCTAAACTTATTAAAAGCTTCTTCTGGAGTAATGTTTTCTGCTAAATCATAGGTCTTTTTCCATGAAACTAAATCATTATCTGATATTTTAAATTCAAAAGGTTCAATATTAATAGGAAAGGAATCTACATATGAAATATTATATTTTTCTAAAACTTTTATCATATTTAGTATAGATTCATTTAAAATATCTGTTTCAACTTTACTTTTATACATTTCTAAGGCAAATTCCATTTTCGAATCTACAAGAGGTGTTCCTGTTTTATCTAATATTGCTCCTCTTGACGCTTCTACAATACTCTCTCTAGTAAGTCTTGTATTGGATTCTTCTCTATATTTTGCACCATGAACTATTTGAAGACTAAATAATCTGGCAATCAATACAATACCAACTATATATACTAATACAGTTAAAATATTAAATCTCAAATTAATACTAATATTCTTTACTTTTTTTGCCAAATTTTCACCTTCTTCATTTTAAAAATATCTTGTTAATATTTTGTTTCCTTTATATTCATTTTCCACAAAATATCCAAATTTTTGAATTAATGGATAAATTATAATTGTTATTATTATATTAAATAATACTTCTATTGCAACTATTTTTATAAAATTTACTATTTCTATACCTGATAAAATAAAGAAAATACTTAAAATATATTTTAAAACTTCAAAAATCAAAGTAGTTCCTAATACCATAAGCATAATAGTCATTCTGCTATCTTTTGAAAAGTTTTTATCAAAAGTACCTGAAATAAATCCAACAATACCAAAACCTATAGCATATATTCCCATCCTAGTTCCTATAACTAAATCTAATATTAAACCTAAAACTACTCCATAGACTGTTCCCCTTGTTCTACTCGTATATAATCCAACAAACAATACATAAATAACAAAGGTATTTGGCATTATTCCAGCAATATTGAACCAATTAAAAAAGTTTGCTTGCAAGAAGTATAAAATCAACGCTAAGATTACAAGAATTATATTAATTACAACTTTTTTCAATTGCTTCACCTCTCTTTTATGTTTTATTGATTTGTAATAACTAAAACTGAATTTAGTTTATTAAAATCAACAGCTGTTTGTACTACTGCATATCTATCTGTCATATTTTGAGTATTTGTAACTTTTTTAATTGTACCAATATGAATTCCTTTAGGATATATTCCACCTAGTCCTGAGGTTTCTATACTATCTCCTTGAATAATATTTGCATCTGTTGGAATATACATCGCTCTTAAGGTTGAAGTCTCATCCAAAGTTCCTTTGCAAACAATTGATTCTTTTGTTGTACTCATCATGCAACTTACAGAACTTGCAGTATCAACTATAGTTTGTACTTTAGCAGTAGAATCAGTTACTGATATAACATGCCCTACTAGACCTTCATCTCCTATAACAGTCATATTTTTTTCTACTCCATCTTTTTTTCCAATGTTTATAACTATAGTTTTTGAGTAATTACTGATATCTTTGTTTATAATATATCCTGGTATTGTTTTATATTCTCCATATTTTTCTGTTAAATTTAAATATTCTTTTAAAGTCTCATTTTGAGTTTTAATATTTTCTAATTCTCTTAGGGATTGTTCTAATTGACTGTTTTTTTCTTTTAATTCTTTATTTTCTTCTTTTAAATTATTTATATCTGTAAAAAATGTACTATTTCCACCTATTTTGTTTTTTAGGTAGGTTAATCCATTTTGTATTGGCATTACTAAATTGCTTGCAACATTTTCTATAAAAGATGAACCATTATCACCATTTGAGAAAATTACAACTAATATCAATATTACTATTGTTATAATAATTCCTATTATCCCGCTCTTATTATTTTTATACATTTTTTACTCCTAATTTCTATTTTCTTTTTCTTGCATTTACTAATACTGTTCTTAATCTTTCTAAATCTTCTAAGGTTTTACCAGTACCTCTAACAACGCAATCTAATGGCTCTTCTGCAATATAAACAGGCATTCCTGTTTCTTCACTTAATAACTTGTCCAAATTTTGGATTAAGGCTCCTCCACCAGCTAATACAATACCTTTTACCATGATATCTGACGCAAGTTCTGGTGGTGTTTTTTCTAAGGTTAGTTTTACAATGTCTACAATTTTTCTGATGGATTCTTTCATTGCTTCTTCAATTTGTGTTGATGTTATTTGTATATTTCTTGGTAAACCATCTGTTAAGTCTCTTCCTCTAACTTCCATTGACATTTCTGTCATAAGTGGCTTTGCACAGCCAATCTGTTTTTTTATTTCTTCTGCTGTTGTTTCTCCAATTGCTAAATTCATTTCTTTTTTTATATAGTTAACAATATCTTCATCAAGTTCATCTCCAGCAACTCTTAGGGAGTGACTAACAACAATTCCTCCTAAAGATATTACTGCAACTTCTGTTGTTCCTCCTCCTATGTCTACTATAATATTTCCACTTGGTTCTCCTACATCTAAGGTTGCACCTATTGCTGCTGCCATAGGTTCTTCTATTAAATATACTTCTTTTGCACCTGCTTGTATTACAGATTCTTCTACTGCTCTTTCTTCTACTTCTGTTATACCAGATGGTACTCCAACTACTACTCTAGGTCTTCCTACCTTATATTTTTTGGTGACTTTTTGGATTAGGTTTTTTAACATTAATTGCGTTGCTGTAAAATCTGCTATTACTCCATCTTTCATAGGTCTTACTGCTTTTATTTGTTCTGGCGTTCTTCCGTAACATGTCTTTTGCTTCATTTCCTGTTGCTACAATGTTTCCTGTTTTTCTATCTATTGCAACAACTGATGGTTCTTTTAATACTATTCCTTTCCCTTTTAAGGTTACTAAAATATTTGCAGTCCCTAAATCTATTCCTATATCTCTTGGACTAAAATTAAAAAGATTCATAATTAACTTCCTTTCTTGTAATTATTGTATTTTATTTTCTGCCATCTCTGAAAATATACTTGTATAATTCATATCTCCAATTACTAAATGGTCTAATAGTTCTATATCAAACATTGTTGCACTTTCATATAAAAGGTTAGTAAATTCAATATCCTTTTTACTTGGTGTTGAATCTCCACTTGGATGATTGTGAACTAATATTATTTTTGGAGCTTTCATTACAATAGGCTCTAGTAATATGTCTTTTATTGATACATTTGCAAAATTACTCCCCCCATATGCTATGTCTTTAATCTTTAATATTTGATTTTTGCTATTTAATACTACTATTTTTGCTATTTCTCTTTTTTGATATCTTAATTCACTCATTAATATTTTGGCTAGATCATATGGTTCTTTTACATATATTTTTTTATAGTTTGATGGTTTTGACATTCTTAAACTTAATTCACATACTGCTTTTAATTGTATTGCTTTTACTTTTCCTATTCCTTTTATTTGCATTAGTTCTTCTATTGATATATGGTGTAAATATTGTAGGTCTTCTTCCTTTGTTGTATTTAATTTTAGTAATTTTTGTGCTATTTCTATAGATGTTTCTCTCTTGGTTCCTGTTTTTATTATTATTGCTAATAGTTCTGCATTTGATAGTGCTTTTTCACCATATAGTTCTAGTTTTTCATATGGTCTCTCTGTTTCTGGTAATTCTTTTATTGTTATTGACAAAATATACTTCCTCTCTTTAAATATTTTGCCCCTTTTTTCCTTTTTTTAATTATATTTTTTTGTATATAAATATTGCTAACACCATTCCTATTATACTTGCTATACTTATTTTGAACATCATTGCAAAGGTTATTGTAAATATTTTTAGGTCAAAGGTTACTGGTGTTTGTAGCCCAAAACTTTGATTGTAAGATAACCACCATAGACCACTTACTCTAGATGCTAACTCCCCTAATAGTCCCCCTACTACTAATCCTGATAATATAAATACTAATAATATCCAAATGTTTTTGTCTTTCGTTGCCATTTTATTCCTCCTATTATTTTGTTTATTTCTACGGCTATTTCATTTTACTCCATGTTGGTATTATATATTGAAATGTATTTTTTTTCAAGTATTAATAAAAAAAAGATTTACCAAAAATTATGGGTTTCAAAATAAGCCTTTTAGTAGTATAATATAATTAAGAGATTTCATAAGGAGGATTCATTTAAAATGAAAATTGAAAAACTTACAGAAAACAAAATACGAGTTATTTTAAATATAGAAGATGTAGATACTACTGATATTAATTTTAATTCAATATTAAATAAAACAACAATAAACCAGAAACTATTTTTGGAAATATTAGATAAAGCAGAAAAAAAATTAAATTTTAATACTGATGGATGCAAACTATTAATAGAACTATTTTCTTCTATTGATGATGTATTGGTTTTTACAATTACAAAATATGAACCAGAAATGTTACAAGACAAAACTTCTAACACAAAATACATAAAAACCAAAAGGGTAACAGCAAGAATTAAAGCAATAAATTATTCTAATAAACACATAATTTATTCTTTTAATAGTATGGAAGATTTTGGTCAACTTTGCAGTCATCTTACTGCTTTAAAATATTTTAAATTTGCTAACCTTTCAAAAAATGCTTCTTTATTTTTGTATAATGGTACATATTATTTAATAATAAAAAATATTAATACACAATATAAATATATAAATCAATTTTATTCAATCGCTTCAGAATTTGGTAAACCATTATCACCTTCTAAAGGCTTTGAAGGTAAGCTTATTGAATATGGTAAGGTTATTATAAAACGTAATGCAATTGATATTGGTATTAAATATTTTGTATAAAAATGCTCTAAGTTTTTCGTTTTAATAAAAAGGCTTGTACTAGAACAAATCTATAAAAAACCTCCTGAATCAACTATAGGAGGTTTTTTAATATACATAATTTTGTGGATTGTAGGCTACTCCATTTACTCTTACTTCTAAATGTAAATGTGGCCCTGTTGAGTTTCCAGTTGAACCAACTGCTGCTATAGTTTGACCTTGTGTAACTTTGGTTCCAACAGGTACATATAATTTACTACAATGTCCATAATAGGTTTGTACTCCATTTCCATGTGATATTACTATCATCTTTCCATAGGAACCTTTATTACCAGAGAAAGTAACTACTCCAGATGCAGCTGCAACAACTGGTGTACCAGTAGAAGTTGCTATATCTAAGCCAGTATGTAAAGATTTCCTAATATTACTTCCTGCACCAAATCTTGCAGTTATTGTTCCAGATACTGGTTTGATTAGAGCTAATCCTATCTTTGCCTTTGCTTTAGATGTTGTTGTAGCAGTATTAACAGTTCCCATAGTCTCCTTTACTTCTTCTGAGTCTATAGTTTTTTCTTCTTTTGCTACTTTAGTTACTTGTTGTTTTTCTACATATAATTTTGAAATTGCTTCTTCTGATGAAATTAAATCTTTTGCATCTGCTTGATATTTTTCTATTATTGATATATTGTCCATATTTTTACTATTTTTTTCTTTTAAAGAGCTAATTATCACTTCCGCTTCTTCAAAAGTTGAGACATATGCTTTTTCTTCTTGATTTTCTGCTATAGCATAATATCTATAATAGGTTATTCCTTGTTCTTTTATTTTATTAAATATTTCGTTGTCATTTGTTGTTATATCTTTCTTTAGTAGACATAGTCTATATTCTGGAAGATTTTCTACTTGAACAAAGGCAACATTTTCTTTATTTTCTTCTCCATTTTCTATGTAATTGTTTATCTTTTGTTGTAAGTTGGTTCTATCTGCAGTATATCCTACTTCTTCTCCTTTAATTAAGACACAATATGTTGGCTTATATAAAAATGCTATTGCACTTAATATTAAAAAAATAGCCATACCTAAAAGAACTATACATTTTATTCCTTTTTTCGTATGTATTATAAATTTTTTAAACATCAAAAAACTCCTTTGTATTTAAATTAGCAATTTGTTATTTTGTTAATTATTTGTAATAATATTGTAATATCACTTTTTTGGCAAGGATTATATAAGATAATTTCTGTAGTTTTTATTCGTTTTCTTTTAATTATCTTTATTTTTTTCTTTTTATCTCATATTTTCATTTTATTTTAATATAAACACTATATGGTACTCGCATTTCAAATTTGTATATACATAATTTCTTAATTAAATTTTATATAATATAGAGATTTTAACTCAAAAATAAAAGAGTGTTTAAAACACCCTTTTATTTAATTAAGTTGTTAAATTTGACTTAACTGTATTTATCTCTGTTACAGTTGCCTTTTGTGCTGGTATATAATAACCTTTAGCTTGAGCTATTTTAAATAGCTCATATTGAAAACTTTCATCATTATTTCTAATTTGTTGAAAAGTTTGTCTTAATTGCATATTTTCAGCTTCTGATATAGCTGTTTGATATGCAGTTAAATCTGCTTTTACACTACCTAATATATCATTAACCATTGTTTTTTCGTCCATTATAACTTTCCTCCTTACTAATTATCTAAAAAACTCATTAACTTCTGTTTTGTATTTAATGCATCTTGTGCTGATTTTGTAAATAGTTGTTTTATTTGTGGATCAACAGCTTGTGATGAAAATGTATTTAACTTTTGGTAAGCAGTTTCATGTGCTCCAATTAAATGTCTTAAATTTTGTAATTCCATTTGATTTAAATCTGCCATTTTTATCCTCCTTTTCTTTACCTTTTTCTTTTTTTATTATTTACTTAATTTATTTTTTTATACAAAAAATTGCCATAATTTTATAATTTTTTAGTGTATATACAAAAAGCCACAAGAAATAAAAATATTTCTTGTGACTTAATGGTAATTCAATAATTATGAATTACTACAGAATCATCATAGGAAAGTTGCATTTGGAATTATTGTAGATATATATTCCTTTACCCGTTCTTCCTCCCATTTTGGCAACTTATTTACAAAATGAAGTGCTAGAATTAATGTTTTCTCTTTAGTATAAAATCCAAACGATTCTACACCTAAATCTTTTATAATGCTTCTTTCAATATCTCCAACTTTCATTTTCTTTCCTTTCTGTGCTCAACTTCGGTTTCATTAAAATTATATAATAATTATGTAAATATGTCAATATTTATTTAAAACTTTATATGTTTTAAAGTTTTATTTAAAATAGAACAATAATAATTATAATTATTAATTTAAATTTATCTAATGACACAAATTTAATTAACATATAACTTCTAAATTTGCATATTTTGCCATTAGTCTCTTATGACCAACTTTATCAAAATTAATATCAACTTTTAAATCTGTACCTTCTGGTTCAACCCTACTAATAATACCTTCTCCAAATTTTTTATGGAAAACTTTAACTCCTGATTTATATTGTGATAAATCAACCTTATTATTTGTTTTTTTAGACAGACTATTTAAAAAGTTTTCAGCGGTTTTAAACATAAAAGTATTATTTTGTGAGGTTTTATTACTTGCAACCATAACTGGCTCTTTTTCATTAATTTTGTAAGTTTTTATATTTCCATTTTCCTTATTTCCATATGACCAACTATAAGATGAATCTTTAAATACTTGTTCTTTATGGTTTTGTCCAAAGGCTTCTTCATATCCCTCCAATAGTTCTTCTGGTATTTCCTTCAGAAAACGTGAGGTTTGATTATAACTTGTTGACCCAAATATTGTTCTTTGCTTACTACAGGTTAAGAATAAGTTTTCTTTTGCTCTAGTTATTCCAACATAGCAAAGTCTTCTTTCTTCTTCTAGTTCTTGTGGTTCACTAATAGATTTATAACCTGGGAATATTCCTTCTTCCATACCTACTAAGAATACAACTGGAAATTCTAAGCCTTTTGCACTATGTAAGGTCATTAAAGTAACAGCTTCTTCTTCCTCTTCTAAATTATCAATATCACTAGATAAAGTAATTCCTTCTAGAAATTCGCTTAAAGTATTTTCTGCAAATTGTTCCTCAAATTCCATTGCAACTGTTAAAAATTCGTTTAAGTTTTCTATTCTATTTTCTGCTTCTATTGTTTTTTCGTCTTGCAAAGCTTGTGTATATCCAGATTTTTTTAAAGTTATTTTTATTAATTCTGATATGTTTAATTTGTCTTTTTGATTTTTTAGTTCTTCCATTATATTTATAAATTCTCTTGAGTTCAGATATACTCTATTTAGTCCATATTGTTCTGCATTTTTTATTACTTCATACATTGATATTTCGTTACTTATTGCTATTTGTTCTATTTTGTCTAAACTTGTTTTTCCTATTCCTCTTTTGGGTTCGTTTATTATTCTTTTTAAACTTAAGTTATCTGAACTATTTTGTATTAGTCTTAAATATGCAATTATATCTTTTATTTCTTTTCTTTCATAGAACTTTAAACCACCTATAATTTTATATGGTATGCTTTCTCTTCTAAAGATATCTTCTATTGCTCTTGATTGTGTATTCATTCTATATAATACTGCAAAATTTGAATATTTATAGTATTCTTCCCTTTTTAGATGTTCTATTTGCTTTACAATATATGCTCCTTCATCATATTCGTTATCAGCTACATATACTTTTGGTAAGTTTCCTTCTTCATTTTGAGTCCATAATTCTTTCTTATATTTTACTTCGTTGTTTTTTATTACTGCATTTGCTGCTTTTAGTATGTTCCCTGTACATCTATAATTTTGTTCTAGTTTTATTATTATTGTTCCTGGAAAGTCTTTTTCAAAATTTAATATGTTGGATATGTCTGCTCCTCTAAAACTATAAATTCCTTGGTCGTTGTCTCCCACTACTGTGATGTTTCCATTTTTTGAAGCAAATAGTGTAATTAGTGTAAATTGTGCTTTGTTTGTATCTTGATATTCGTCTACTAGTACATATTTGAATTTGTTTGCATAGTATTCTAGTACATCTGGATTTTCCATTAATATTTTTATTGTATAGTTTATTATATCATCAAAGTCAATTGCATTATTTTCTTTTAATCGCTTTTGATATAATTCATATACTGTTGCAATCTTTTCTTTTCTAAAGTCCCCCTTTGTACTTGCTATATATTGTTCTGGCTCTAGCATTGCATTTTTTGCGTTACTTATTTCTGATAATACACTTCTGTCTGTAAACATCTTGTCATCTATTGATAAGTCTTTTAGACAGTTTTTTACTAGTGTTTTTTGGTCTGATGAATCAAATATTATAAAGGATTTTTCATATCCTATTCTATCTATAAATCTTCTTAAAATTCGCACACATATTGAGTGGAAGGTTCCCATCCATATATCTTTTGCTGCTTCGCCTATTAGCTTTGTTATTCTTTCTTTCATTTCATTTGCTGCTTTGTTTGTAAAGGTTATTGCTAATATATCCCATGGTTGTGCTCCCTTTTCTCCAATTAGATATGCTATTTTGTGTGTTAATACTTTTGTTTTTCCACTTCCTGCTCCTGCTATTACTAAACATGGTCCTTCTGTATGTGTTACTGCTTCATATTGTTTATCATTTAATCCTTCTAATATATTTTGCATTTTTTTCTCCTTCTATAGGTCTATTCTTTTTATTTTTTCTTTTTCAATTATATATTTTTCCTTTTTGAAAGTCAATAGATTTGTTATTTTTTTGCAAACATATTTTTGTTTTGCTGTTTTTCTTAGCTAATTCTCTTTATTAAGGTTATAATATATAGTTTTTGAGACACACCAAGTGTAAAAAAGAGTTTTAAGAATTATCTTACACAGAAAGTTATCTTACTAGGAAAACTTTTCTAAAATATAAAAATAGTGAATTAGAAAATCCTCTTTCCAATTCACTATTTCTTGTGCTACTTTTTCAGAAGCTTATACTATTTTCTAAAGAACATATTTCTTAATTGAATAAACACCATAAGTAATTATAATTAAAATTGTAAAAGGTAAAAGTATCATAAGTTGTTCATTACCTGTAGCAATCATAATAATTGCCTTTGCTGTATCCCTATTATTTTGTAAATTAATTTCATCTTCACCCAAAATCTCAACAACGTTTTCCTTCAAACCATTTGAAAGTGTTGGATTCCAATTTAACCTAATTACAAACTGTTTAGTTTGACCAACTCCAATTTCATATTGTTTAGTATAAATTGCAGTACCCTTCTCAAACTTCCAATTTGGATTACTATTTTTATCAAATAGCATACCCTCTGGAATATAATCAATAACTCTTACTAAATTGCCTTTTATATTTCCTTCATTACGAACAGTAATCAAATATTCCACCTGTAAAGTAGTATTATCATATTCTTTTCTTGTTATTTCAGCCTTTGTAATACCATCGTTTCCTACGCCTTTGATTACCTTTGTTTGTTGACCATCTTTCTTAACAATAATATTATTAACAACCTTTTCTACACTCAAATCGAAGTAATCTATTATAATTTTTGCTTCATCTTGTTCTTGAACTTCTTTGTCTTCTCCATCTTCATCTGTTGCCTTATCAACTACTGCAATATTAGTTATTTCATTATCTGCACGTTGTTTATTTACTTTAAAGGCAACCTGAATTTCCTTATAATATACTTTATCCTTTGATGTTTTTTCAATAATATTATCTTCTGACACTTCTTTAGATAATATATCTGTCTCAATTATATCGTCACTTGTTTGTTTCCAATGATATTTTTTATTTATATCATGATCTGGTAAAAATTCTAAGCCATCTGGTATTACATCTTCAAGATGTTTAGCATAAGTTCCTATATTTCCTTCATTATAAATTCTTAAATTATATATAACAACGTTGTTTTGTCTTGTATGTACTGCTCTAGTATCATTTTTGTTATATTCAATTTTGCCATCTTTGATAAATACCTCTGGTACTGTATTTTTAATTTTAGTTTCATCCACTTTTGTTACGAACTTCTCAATATGTAATTTTATATTTTTTAATTCATTCTTTAAAGAAATCCTTAAAACTTTATCTTTTACTTCTGTAATTACATCTTTTGAAGAAACTTCTTTATTAACAGTTATTTTACCATCTTTTGCTATAAATTCAATTATATTATCATCAGAATTTAGAATATATCCTTTTGGTGCTAAAATTTCTTTTAATTTTAAAGTATAAGTACCATCTTGTGTAAGTTTTCCTAAAGAAATATTGCCATCTTTATCTGTAGTAAACTCTTGATTTATTACTTCATTTTTATCTTTTGTCAAAGTAACTTTGAATCTAGCATTTGATAATTTCTTGTTTAATTCTTGTGAATCTACTTTATCTATAAAGATTTTATATTCCTTTAATTCTTCAACTGTCTGTTTGTCTTCCTCATTGTAAATTACTAATTTTATTCTTCCTGCTTCTAGGTTAACTTTCACATTTTCTTGTCCTTCTTTTGCACTACAACTTTCAACATTTCCATTTGCATCAATCTTTACTGTTAATATAAGGTCTTTAATTAATTTATAGTTTTCTAGGGTCTTGGTTTCTTTGATTTTTAATTGGTATTCTTTTGGTGCTTCTGGAACGTTTAGAGTTGCAGTAAATCTTCCTTCTTCATCTGTTGTGTAGGTAGCTCCTCCTATTTCAAATTCAACTCCACTTAATTTAATAGTTTCGTCATTTTTATCTAGTTTCAAAATATCCATATCAAAGGTAATTGTCTCATCATAAACAGTTATAACTACTATATTATCTTCATTATTTACTTTAGCTTCTACCTTTTCACCTTCTACATCTTTTAGTTCAAGTTGTTGTTTAATTTTATCTCTTGTAACTTTTATTGTCTTTTTACCTGAATCAATTTTGTAATTCGGTGGTGCTTCAAGCTCTTCTAAGTCTATAGTAATATCACCATATCCATAAATATCGTTGACTAGTGCTGCTCCTTTATCACTTGTTTTTACTTCTAGTTGATTTTTATTTCCATCAGAAGACTCAATATTTACTTTATATTTTGCCCCTTCTAATAATAGTTCATGATTATTTTTGTCTTTTTTAATTAGTAGTACTCTATATGGATCGTCTTTTACTCTCTCGTTTTTAAATCTTAATTTAATAGTTCCATTTTTCAATCCAACATATTCTACATATTCTTTATTATTTAATATTTCGACCTTTATGATATTTCCTTTATTGTCATATTCTACTTCAATTTGTGTTGGAGTATCTAATTTTGTATAATCTTCACTAACATAGGTCTCTTCTATAGTGTAAACTTTTTTAGTATTTACTAATATCTTTCCTACATCAAAAGTCAATAATCCATTTTCATCTGTTTTACCTTCAGTACTTTCGTATTTAAAGCCTACCTCTGATAATTTTATCTTTTCATTATCTTTGTCAACTTTTTCAATTTCAAACTTAATTCCTTTTGCTTCATCAACTAAAGAAACTAAAACTTTCTGATTATCTTCATCTACTTTTACTTTTATATTTTCTCCTTTAATATCACTTATATTAAGCTTTTTACTGTCATCTAATTTTATTGTAAATTCTTTTTCTTCCTCATCTAAGTAATATCCTGTTGGAGCTTCAATTTCTTTTAATTTAATGGTAGTTTCTTTATCAAAGGTTATATCATCTATTTGTATTGTTCCTAGCTTGTTTGTAATTACTTCTGTTTCTTTGATAACTTTATCTTCTTGTATAATCCATACTTTATACTTAGCCTTAGCTAGTTTTATAGTCTTATCTAAGTTACTTTGTTTTTCAAGTTCTATAATGTAAGTACCTTCTGGTATTTTCTCATTTGTAATTACTATTTTTAATCTGTTATCTTCAAGTGTTACTTTTGCAAATTCGCCTCCTTGAATTATCTTAGTTGCCTTAATTTTTCCAGAGTCGTCTATATCTATTGTAAGCTTAATTGGTTTGTTATTTAGCTTATAACCTTTTACTGTTTCTAATTCTGTAAGTTCTAATTCATAGGTTTTATTTCTTTCTAAGTCTTTTAAGTCTATATTTGCCACTCCAGTTTCCTTTGTAACAATTTGTTTTTCTTTATCTGCAATTTTAACATTAAATTTAACATCTTTTAAAGTTATAGTTTCATCTTCAGAGTCTACTTTTAAAATATCAGCACCAAGCTTAATTGGCTCATTTGCAAAGGTTATTTTAACAATTTTCTTTTCTGTATCAACAGTTACTGTAATATTTTTTCCTGTTTGATCTTTAACCACTATTTCTTTTGTTATCCTGTCTCTTGTCAAAATTATTGTTTTCTCTTCTGTATCTAGGGCATAGGTTGATGGTGTTTCTATTTCAGTAACTTTTATTTTAATTTCCCCATAGCCTATTAAATTTATTAGTTTAGCAATTCCTTTTGCATCTGTTATTATCTCTTCAGTCTTTGTGCCTTCACTATTTGTTATTTCTACCTTAAATTTAGTATCTTTTATTTTAATAGAATTATCTGTTTTATCATGTTTCTCTATTTCGATACCATAAGTTTCTATTTTTTCATTTGTGATTATTAGATTTACATTATCTTTGTCAAAAGAACTTACTCTAGCATATTCTTGACCTTTTATAATTTCAGCATGTATAACATTACCATCTTTGTCATAATCTACTTTTAGTTGTATTTCTGGACATATTTCATATCCATCTAAGGTCTTCTTCTCTATAATTGTACATATTTTACTTGTCTCTCCTTCTTTAGCTTCTTGATATCCTTGAATTTTTCCTTCTTCATTTGTTATTGTTTTCATTCCATTTATTGTAAATTCGACCTTTGGTAATACTATTGTTTCATTCTTTTTATCAACTTTATTAATTGTTATATAAGAACCTTTTGGAACATCTTTTGCAATAAGGTATATTGTGTTATCTTCTATGTTTATATCTATCATATTGCTTGATTGACTTACTTTTGTTATTTTCTTTGTTTCTATATCACGGTTTAGATGAACAATTATTGGTTCTCCTAATTTATAGCCTTCTGGTGGTTGCTTTTCAGTTATTGTTAATTTGATATCTCCATAACCTTGTATATCTGATATTGTTTTACTTAAGTCTTTTAGGGTGGTTACATCAACCTCATGTTTGTATCCATCTTCTGCTTCAACCTTAATATTGTATATTGCTCCTTCAAGTATTTTAGAAGAATCTGTAAAGTCACCTTTCGAAAATTCTATTGAATATTTAACTATTGGCTCATTTGTAACTATAATTGTTACTTTATCTTCCTCTACTAGCTCTATTCTTGAATATTCTTCTCCTTTGGTCAAATTAGCATCTACAATAATATCATCTTCAGCATATTTGATATTTAAGTTAATATCACCTTTATTTGCCAAGTAATCATCTGGTGTAGTCTTTTCACTTATTAGATAATCTTTTTCTCTTGTATCATCTGGTATTATAATTGTAGAAGTTGCAACACCATTTTCATCTGTAATATATTCTTTTCCTGCAATATCGAATTTTACTCCTGCAATTTTCTTCTTTTCATCAAACTTGTCTACTTTAATAATTTCAATTACTTGCTTTCTTCCTTTAGGTGTATTTTTAATATACATTGCTATTTTTCCGTCTTCTATTTTAATTTGTATATCTTCCTTTTCCTCACTTAGTTGCTCTATAGTTTTTATTGTTCCATCTTCGTTTATTATAACTTTTATTCTTATTTTTCCTACTGTTTCATATTCTTCTGATTCTATTTCTTCTATTTCAAAGATGTGCTCTCCTACTCCTAAGGCTGGTATATTAAAGCTTATTTCTCCATCTTCGTTTGTTGTTATTTTATGTTTGTAAGTTGAAACTTCTCCATCTATCACTTCTGCTATTGTAAATTCAATACCTTCTATTCCCTTTTCTGTTAATTTATTTGTTTTGTAAATTTTTGTTCCTATTTCAATATAAACTTTATCTCCTTCTGGTATGTTTGGAACTCTTATGTCTATCTTTCCATCTACTAGCTTTACAGTTACATATGGTTCTTCTGATATTTTCTCTACACTCTTTATTGTTCCATCTTCGTTTATAACAACTTTTATTCTTATCTTTCCTACTGTTTCATAGCCTTCTGCTTTTAGCTCTTCTATTTCAAAGATATGCTCTCCTACTCCTAAGGATGGTATCTTGAAGTCGATTTCTCCTTCTTCATTTGTTGTTATTTTATGTTTGTAAGCTGAAACTTCTCCTTCTATTACTTCTGCTATTGTAAATTGTACATCTTTTATTTTTGCTCCTGTTACTATATTTGTCTTGTAGATTTTTGTTCCTACTTCTACATAGCCTAAACCTCCTGATGGTTTATGTGATGATGGTTTATTTGGAACTTTTATTTCTACTTTTCCACTTACTAAGCCTACTAGAACACTTGCGTCTCCTGATATTTTTTCTATTGTTTTTATTGTTCCATCTTCGTTTATTATAACTTTTATTCTTATTTTTCCTACTGTTTGATATCCTTCTGTTTCTAGTTCTTCTACTTCAAAGATGTGTTCTCCTTCTCCTTCTGCTGGTATTTTGAAGTCAATTTCTCCTTCTTCATTTGTTGTTATTTTATGTTTATATTCTGAAACTTCTCCTTCTATTACTTCTGCTATTGTAAATTGTACATCTTTTACTTTTGCTCCTGTTACTATATTTGTCTTGTAGATTTTTGTTCCTACTTCTACATAG
>CAMXQV010000003.1 GCA_947245515.1 uncultured Clostridium sp.
AAGGCAACTATATGAAGGATAGATATAGCGATTTAATAATTAAGATAATAATAAGATGATGATATAGGTCTATTTTAATAACTGTATTGAATAATATATAATTTAATGATAAAATTTATTTATTAATAAACAGTTTAAGGAGGTGCTATAAAAATGAAGACATTAAAAGATTTAGAAAATATGAAATTAACTAAATGTGTACCCTTCAATAATTCCTATGAGTTTTTATTTCAATATTTGGAAGATAGTTATATCTCAAAAGTTGATGGACTTTCAAGAATAAAATGTAAGCTCGAGGAATGGGATTTAGAAGCTCAAAAAGTAATTATACAAGAATTATCTGAAAGATTAAGAAAATCTGGTATAAATTTTGATAAAAATGAACTGTTATAAAGAGATAAATTATAAGAATAGTAGATACAGGAGATGTACCTACTATTTTTTATTTGGAATCTACATCTCCCCTATTCCCTATTTTAAAGCAAAATGTAATAAAATAACACATGTATTACATTTTCTAAAATTGATTAATTCTGCTCGTGTCAGTATCTTCATCAAAAAGCACCATCTCCCCTATGAAAAAAATGTACTATATCGGCTTGACACATTACAATTAATGTACTACAATTCACAGCTAAGCTAGTATTTAGAAGAAATTGGAGATGATTTAAAATGAAATTAGTACAACCAATAAGAGATAAAAATAAAATAGAAGAAATGAAGGAACAACTAAAGAAAAATGGAACAAGAGATTTTATGCTGTTTTATACAGGAATTAATACAGGGCTTAGGATTTCAGATTTAGTAAAACTTAATAGAGATGATGTGAGAAATAAAGATGGTAGCATGAAAACCCATATTACTATAATAGAAAAGAAAACTAAAAAGATTAAGAAGTTCCCAATAATGAATTTATTATTAGTAGAAATGGAAAAGTACACGAAAAATATGCAGGAAGGAAAATACTTATTTAAAAGCCAAAAAGGAAACAATAAACCTATTACTACAACACAGGCATACAGAATTATAGTATCAGCAGGAGAAAATATTGGTCTAACAGAAATAGGAACTCATACCATGAGGAAAACATTTCGGATATTGGCATTATCAACAATATCATGATGTTGCTATGTTGCAAAAGTTGTTTAATCATAGTAGCCCATCTACTACTTTAACCTACATAGGAATTGAACAAGATGAGATAGATAAAAGCTATGCAGGTTTCTGTTTATAACAAATTGAAATATAAAAAAACAGTTACTACTTATATAAGAAAGAATTAAAAGAAATGGTGGCATAATAAAAAATGCTTGACATACTTGCAAACTTATAATATTAAAAAATATATTGTAATTATTAAGTTATTAATTTAAAATAAAATCCACTTTTTCACTTTTAATATAAATTTAATTTAGTGAAAAAGTGGAGAAATTTTTAATAACTTATTTTTTTATTATATGCTTTATTGTAAGTGTAATTTCCTATATGTTAAATTTAGATGTTTCAACATATAACAAAAAAGACTTATTAAAACTGTGTATATAAAATATTGTTTATAGATAAGAATTTCACTTTTCCACTTTTCAAATATGTTTAATGGAAGATTATTTATGATTATCTAGGTTTATAAGTATTACATAAAAACCAATCTTTATTATTATTAATCCATTCTTTAAATTCAGCTAATGTAATTTCATTAGTTTTACATCTATCTTTTTGATTTTTTAGTTCATTTTTATAGATATTCCAATTTTCTTCCATGTTTTTTCTCGAGTTTTTATATTCATTTTTCTTTTTATTTTGTAATTTATAGGTACTTCTATATAAGTTTCCAATAGGGTCATCTTTTGTATTGGAATCAAAATGTTTAGTATTACAATATTTACTACAATATATTTGCCTATTATCGTTAGGTATAAAAAATTTATTACAAGTATTACATGTTCTTATAATCATATTTCTTTTTTGGATTTGTAACATTGCAAAATATAGAAATGTTGTTAAATCATTTATGGAGTATATTTCTATAAAATAAGTTGTAGAATCCTTTTTTAAATTAGGTAAAATTTCATATTTAATATTAGTAATTGCCTTAAAAGAAGTTAATTCTAAAATATTAACATTATTATTTACTAAACATTTAAAAAAAATTTTATTTAGCTCATGTTCATTAAAAATAAATTTTACTAATGCTTTAAATATAGTAGGAGTATCTGGATATATATCATCATCTTCAAAATTATCCATATCAATATTCTTTATGTAATCAAAGTCAAATTTTTCAGATATTTCTTCAGCATTTATAAAAGAAGAAATAGTATTTAATTTTTTAGTAAATGTTTCTAATAATATAGTAGAAAATCCAGGAGTACCAGACATATCTAAATATTCAAATAATTTATTTAATATCAAAACAGCATATATATAATTAGTTTCACTTTGAATTTTTATAAATAAATCATCAAATAATTTATTTATTTTAGTAAAATAATGTGTAAAAAAATCATCTATTATATTATTTATGAATGAAAAGTCCAAATTTAAGTATTCAATTAATATACTATTTATATTTCCTAACATAATACAATTCTGCTTTTTAGAGTTATCTTTTGAAGCATATAAATAATTTCCAGTATCATCACAAAATGCTTCATATAAGTAATATATATCATTTTCTATATAAAGTTTTAATTCAGTTTTTTTAATTTCTTCTTCCATCTATTATCCTTCCTTAAAGTGGACAATTTAATTAATAGAATAATAGCAAGTTGCGACAGTCCACTTTAAATAGTTAAATTGTCTTTACAATATTAATATTATATCCTATAATTGCAATTATCGTCAACACGAAATACTTAAAAAATACTTTGAAAATCAAATAAATTTGCATATATAAATTGTAGAGTATGTGCCGAAAGAATAAAAAAAGTAGAATATTTAGGCTTTAAAATTAATCTTACTACTTTTGCAGCTACCGAATACCCCAAGAATTTTACTTAATGAATAGGTACTACAAATTTATATCTTGCAGATGTAGAAAGGGGGATATAAAAATGACTTCAAGTGAAAATCCAGAAAAGACAGAAGCGGAACAAATACTAGGAGAAATCCTAGAAGAACAACAAAAGGAATTTGACAATGCTGATGGAGCTATGTTTTTAGATGATGAAACACCTCATTACGTTATAGGGGATTTAATCATTAAACACATGCACATAATATTTTATCATGGAATTTTTTACATTTATGAAAATGGTGTATATATTCCAGGAGATAAAGTATTAGAGAAAAAAATAATAGACCTGAACAAAGCACTAAAAAAGAGTCAGAGAAAAGAGATTATGAATTACATCGCATTACAGACAGAAAAAGACCAACAAGATGTAAATACAAATCTTATAAACTTTAAGAATGGGTTATTTAATTTGACAACAAAAGAATTACTACCATATAACCCAAGTGCATTTACAGTAAATCAAATTCATGCTAACTATGATGAAAATGTTGCAGTAAATAAAGATATTGAGAAATTTCTCGATGATATTACTTGTAACAAGCCTGAAAGAAAACAAGCAATTTTAGAGATGACAGGATATTGTATGACTTCTAGTGTATGGATAGGAAAATCAAGTGTGTTTTATGGACCATCTGCTGAAAATGGTAAATCAGTATTAATAAGGCTAATAACTAATTTAATAGGTCGTGAAAATACTGCTAATATTGCATTACACAAACTACAAGAAAGATTTTACACAGCTAATATAGCAGATAAACTATTAAATACGGCATCTGAACTTCCAAAAACTGATTTAAAATCAGTAGATATGTTTAAAAATGTTGTTACAGGCGATGAAATAACAGGAGAACAAAAATACAAACCACCATTTTCATTTAGACCTTATGCAAAACATATTTTTGCAACTAACTCATTGCCAGTAGTTTTAGACAACAATGATGGTTATTACAGACGCTTAAATATTCTTTTATTTGAAAGAAAATTTACAGTAGAAGAACAAAATCATTTTATGGAAGAAAAACTATTCACACAAGAAGCGTTAGATTACTTTGCATATATCAGTTTACAAGCATATTTGAAATTGATAGAGGAAGGCAGGAGAGATTTTGCTAACTATGAAGAAAGTAATCAACTTATAGCTTCATATAAAGCTGATAACAATTCAACCTTATCATTTTTGGCTAGTGATGTATCTGAAAAAATGTTTGAAAATGATAAAAGAATTAAAAAAACAGAATTGTATCAGATTTATAAAAACTGGTGTGAAGACAACAATTATATAGCTGATAAATCTAAAAACTTTCATAAAAAAGTAGCTGAATCTAAAACTTTAATTCTTAAATTTTATGATGGATATGAGTGTTATCAGAAAAGACCAATATTAACCACAGAAAATAATTAAATAAGTTAAGCTGTTCTAAAAAAACAGCTTAACAACATCATTATTTTAAGGAGTGATATGTATGAGAAAAATACCATCTTTAAAAGATATGGGAGATGTCGAAGAATATGGATATATGCTTAAAATAATTGAAAAATTAAAGTATAGTTCTAAAACATACACAGAACAAGAAATTACAAAAATATTAAATCCATATCATCAACAAAATCTAACTAAACTTGTTGATGTAGCAAAAAGAAACAAACAAATTTCTGTAACAGAAATTGCAGAAACTTTATACAGATGGGGGTATATTAGAGTTTATAACAATATATGTTATTCTCGAAAACCATATACATACAACTACATTATGCCAATTTTAAAAAATGGAAGGTTAGTAGATTTTGATGAGGAATTGGTACTTGAACGAAAAATTGAAGATAAGTTGCAAGAATATTGTAATCAACAATTAAGTTAAAAATAAAAGAATGGCAAAGTAATTAGTAATGCCAAAGAAAGAGAGGAAATAACGATGACAGATTATGAGATACAAGAGCTAGAAAGAGAAAATATTTTTGAAAACAGAATGTATGAACAAAATTATGAAATAGAAAAAAGAATATGGTTTGTAGCCGAATTCCACGAGCATTATAGTAAGAAACTGATTAAATTGTTAAATCCAGATAATCAAGACAAGATGACTTTATTATCAGATATAGTAATGAGAAATCCAAATGTATCGTATGAACAATTTTTGAATAAACTAAAAGATTTAGGATATGTAGAATTTATAAAGGATAATGAAGATAAAAGACCAATTCTTATGGCAGAAGGAGTAGATTTCTATATAGAACCACATAGAGTTGGAAAAAGTGATTATAATGGCATGGACACTTATTTAGTAGTTTCAAAGGAAGTTGAAAAGGAACTACAAGAATGGTGTGATAAAAAATTAAATAAATAATCAATTATGCCTTGTTTTTATTAAAAGGCAAGGCATAGAAATAAATTAATTTTAAAGGAGTGTTAAAGATGGAACAACAAAAAAGTAAATATTATATAAATAAAAATTTACTTTCAGTAGATATATACGAAGTAGAATGTGCTACATCTGAAAATAAATCATATATAAATTTAACAGATGAGGAACTAAAGAAGAAAGCAGAAGAATTAAGACAAGAAGGAAATGAAGTAAACATCTATAAGTTTATAACATTTAGAAAAAAATTAAAATATGAAAAAGTAAAAATTTAGGAGGAGATTAAGATGAACATGATAGAAAAGAATGAAATAAAAGAAATAATATTTAAGGGAATTGATGAAGAAAACCTTATTTGTGATTTTGAATTAGAAGAAGCACAAATGGTTAGAAGGTTAGTTGAAGAAAAAGGTCAGACAAAAATAAAAAAGAAAAAGAGGCATCCAGTTGCTGAAAATGCAAGAATAAAATTAGATACAACTAATAAAGAACTATTAGAAAAAACAAAATTATTAGTTAATGGAGATGTAGTTTATATAAAGGTAATTATGCCTAAAGGTACAGACTTTTATAATACAGATGACTGTCTAATAACAGATATTCTTGATGATATAGATTTATTAGAAATTAGAAATCAAAATTGTCTAATAACAAGAAATGTACCAAAGAAAGAGGATAAAATTCAACCTAGAAGAAGCACTACTAAAAAGGTATCAAAAAAAGATAAAAGAATAGCAGAATTAGAAGAAGAAAATACAGAACTAAGATCACAGATACAAATTCTTCAAAAGCAGTTACAGAATATTTAATACTAATAATATTTCAAAGGAAGTGAACAAGCTATGCAAAGATACTATTTTGAAAGTGGAGATTATTAACAAATAATTTTTAACTAAATTTACATTACAAAATTTTAATCCTCACCTGTGATGTATAGTCTGCCGAAGGCTATATTGAGGTTAAAGGATTTCCACTCACAAATTTTAATTTTGTGAGGTAGATAATAATGAATAGTGAAAAAACAGAACCTATCTTAATAGGCATAAAAGAAGCAGTAGAATATACTGGAATTGGAAGGAACACATTACTAGAGATGGTAAAAATCAAAGGCTTCCCCTGTATTTCAACAGGTGGGAAATATTATTTGATTCGTAATGAGTTAGAACAATATTTCTCAAAAAATAGAGGAATTTATACAAAATAAATTCTAGGAGTTGATTTAAAAAATTCAAAGTGTTAAGCTGTGTAGCTGAATAATCTGTATGCACAGCATTAGCACCTAGATTATGAAGGGAGTTTTTGATGTGAAAAAAATAAAAGAAAGAACAGGGATATATGAAATATCAATAAAAGAAAGAGATGATGGTTATGTTGCCAGAATGTCTTTTAAATTAGGAAATGAAAGAAATCCAAGAGTAGAAGGATTTGGAGTATCAGTAGAATTAGCAGTACAAAATTTATTATATAAGTTAGAGGAAAAATTAGAAGATAGCTTACAAAAAGGGTTAATTACTAATAGAATTAATAAAATAGTATCACAAAAACTAATCAAAAGTATAAATGATTTAGAAGTTACAATGCCTGAAATAATGCAATGTGTATCTAATCTTATAAATAAAATCAATATTGTAAATTCAAAAATAACAGATGTACTTACTTTACAAAATGGAGTTATACCATATTGTAATCAGACTGAAAATATACCTAATTTAGTTTTAAATATACCTATATCAAATAATACAGATACAAATTCTAATAGAATTGAAGAAAAAATACTTTTTGAAGCATTTGCAAAAGAGTGGTTTAAATTTAAGTTATCATTGTGTAAGGAAACACCTGATAATCCTAGCCCTCTTTCACAAAAGACTATTGATGGATACCATAGACCATTATTCAAAAAAATAATTCCATATATGGAAAAGAATAAAATTGTGTATTTACAACAAATCACTAAAGAATTAATTGAAGATTTATTAAAACAGTTAAATGGATATGATAATAAAAGAATAGTGTATATAGTTTTTTCAATGTTATATCAATATGCTATTAACAATAAAGACTACAAAGGAGAAAATACTATACTAAAAGTACCTAAGCCTAAAAAGCCACCTAAAAAAGGTAAGAAGAAAAAAGTAATAGTAAAAAGAGCAAATGAAGAAAAATGGTTAGATTTATTAGAAGAAGAATATTATATAGAAAAAAGGGACTGTTTTTTAATACTATGTGGTCTACTATTAGAAGGGACAAGACCAGAGGAGATGACATCAATTTCTTGGGAAGATATAGACTTTAATGCTGATACAATAAGATTAAAGGAAGCATATAAAAGTTTTTCTGTATATGATGATGATTGTAACATAATTGGAACTGAACAAAGGTTAGATAAACTTAAAACTGATAGTAGTTATAGGACAATAACTCTACACCCAAGATTTAAAAAAATGTTATTAAAGCACAAAGAAGAACAGAAAGAAAGGTTTAAAAACTCTATAAGAATGAAAAGGAAAAAGAAATACTGGAGTGAAAAGGAATTTGTTTTCTTATCAAGAACATATACACCATATTTATCTACTTCATTAGCAAAGCCTTTAAGACAGTTTAGAAAAAAACATAATTTACGGAAATGTAGTTCCATACGCATTAAGAACATCATTTGCAACTAATAATGCCGAAAGAGGTGTATCTCGTTTAGCATTAAAGACAGCTCTTGGGCATTCCTCTTACTCTACCACCGACAAAAGTTACCTTATGCCAGATGAGGAATATTTAAAAGAAGAATTTAATAATAAAGTATATGCAAATGCTTAAACAATAAAAATGTCTGTAAACAATACAGGCATTTTTATTATTAATATTACTTCCCAATTCTCCCCAATTTGTGTGATTATTTTAAATTATTTTAAACTATTTTAAATCGTTTTAAATTTTGAATATTTTAACTGAAAGTATTGACAGTACTGCAAAAACTGTGATATTATAAGGAAAATTAAATATGAGATAAAGAAGTAGAAAATTGCACTCTTAATCTGGAGGTTCGGAGTTCGATTCTCCGGTGATGCACCAAATAATACCTTAAACGGTATTATTTTTTTGTACCATTATGGATGAAGCAAGAGTTTGTATCCATATTTTCTGTAATTGTTCGAATTGTTTTATCATTATATTATTTGCATTCATTTCATTTGAATTTGATTCATTAATTGTACTTGTATTTACTACATTGTTATCTACTAAAGGTACTAATCCCCATGCTTTTTCATATTCTTGTTTCTTTCTTACATCAGAAACAAATATATAATATTTTTGTGTTGTACCAAAATCAGCATGTCCCATCAATTTCATTAATACAATATCTCTCATTCCTTGTTCAGATAAAAATGTAGCAAAAGAATGTCTTAAGCCATAAGGTGTAAGATATTCTAATTTATAATTTTCTCTAAAAAGTCTCAAAGGTTTTGCTAAATTTTCAGGAACATAAGGCCTATGATATCTATTTAGAAATATAGGTGTAGTTTCGTGCCATTTTAATTTTAATTTTTTAAACAATTTTTTTTGATTTTCTTTATGTTTCAGTAAAATATCTCTATATCGAGGATGCACAGGCACTTTTCTATAACTTTCATCTGTTTTTAGCGAATCATATTCCCTAATATGTCCTATTATTTCAGCTTCATCATTATATACAGGAAAATCTTTAAAAGCATTATTTATAATAAAATAGTTAGAATCTTCCACTAAAGAAGACCAATCTAGTCCACAGGCTTCTTCAGGTCTAAAACCTTCTAAAAGCATTCCCTCAAATAAATATGCTACATCTGTTCCTTCTTTTTCAAAACAGTCTAACCAATAACTTTGTCTAGTTGATTCAATATAAACAAAATCGTGTCCTTCTATTTTTAATTTTGAATTTTTTTTAGGTTTAGGAGGTTTTTTTAATGACCTTAATGAGCTAATATAATTTTTGTCCCTAGCATAATCAATAATCATTTTTAAAACAATATAAACAGATTCTTTTTGTCTACCACCATTAGTTGTGTCAATACATTCTTGTAGTTTTTCATTACTAATTTCGTCAATATTATCAAATTCTTTAAAAAAGGGGATAATATTTAAGTTCATAGTTTTATTGTAGCCCTGTAATGTTTTTTGACTTAATGGGTTAGGATTATCCTTTGTTTTTTTTGTAAAGCTATTTTTATAATGAAACCATTTTATAGCAACTTCTTTAAAAGATAATATTTCTGTCAATTCGTTTGACTGTTGTATTTGATTATTAGAATCAGAAACATAAATTTCAGTATTATTAATTTGATTATTACTTAAAACAGATTTTGTGATTTGGGGAGCAACTGGCGCGATTGTATGTGTGTTTAAATAGCCATATATACAAGCTACAATATTGTGAAAGTGTGCTAATATTGTACTTTTGTCAATTTCCAAATCATTTATAGATGCTGAAATGTTGTCAAAAATATAAAATAGATTATTATTTCCAACACATTTCTGATCAATTCCTTCAATTAATCTTGTCTTGATTTTTTCTAATAATTTGGTTATGGCTTCTTCTCCTGATATTGAGGAACTTGCAGTTACTCTTGGATTAACACCTCCTTTAAAAATTGGTAAAGAAATTCTTGCATCGTGCCTATCGCTTCTATCAAATAAATTTATTCGATAAAAAGTAGAATTTTTATTACCATTTTTTGTGTATGTATCAGTTTTTTGCATAGTATTGTTTGTATTATCAAGTATTTTTTCCATTCCATATCCTCCTTTAGAGGTTTAGAATATTGATAAATTTGATACAAAATATAAATTTATCAATATTATACAATAAATAAATATTATTAAACAATGTTCAAAGGAAAAAAATTTTAGTCTAATAATTGCCGTATTTTCCGCAGTTTTCATTAAACCATGTAGGCAATAATTTTTTATTTATAATAATTTTTCTTTTAAAGATTATTGCAGGAAATCCAGGTACATGAACAAGTTTTAACATTAAATTTCTTCCGTATTCCTAATAATTTACAAGCATCTTCAACACTAATTCCTAAACATTCATTTTCATTTTCCATTAGTATCACTTCCGTTTTTGATATTTTGTAATTTTTTTCTTGCTTCAGCTTGTGCATTAGCAATAGTTTGAACTATGTCTCTAGGATAAAGTTTAAAACATTGTCGCATTTCTATTCCTAATGTATCAGGGGTTATTTCTTCGCGATATTTAGAACTTTGCATATAATTTAATGTAATTTGTGCATAAGCCACAGCATCTTTTTTATTCATTTATTGCACCTCCTACAAAGGTTTCAAATAATGTAATTATTTTATCCCATTTCATTTTTGAATTCTCTGTTAGATTAATTTCGCATTTTTCTATATATGAAAAATCTTCTTTATTTCGTATAATTAGTTCTAATTTCTGTGTGTCATTTGCAGTATAATGAACCTCAGCATATACTTTACTTTGATTATTGTGTAATTTATCAGCTAGTTTAAATACTTTTAACAATTTTTCTTCCATAATCTTTTACCTCTCTTTTATATATTTAGGTACATCAGCAGAGCGACCGAGTTTTGTATCAAATTCGTACCTTTGTTTTGAAGGGTTATAACTATATGCACTATAATTCCATTTTCTATAATTTTCATTACTTAAATGGCTTGATTTTGATAATTCTCTTGTTGCTTGTTCATGTTGTGATTGCACATAAGAGTAGTTATCTTCAAGCCTTTGCTTTTCTCTTTTCTTTTTAATAAATTCATTTTGAGCAATTTTTCTATTATTTTTAGATTCTTTTTTTCTAAAATCCTTTTCTTGCATATACCTAGAATCTTGTTTTATAATTTTAGTGATATATGCTGAAGAAATGCTTAATTGTTTGGCTATTTCTTTTACTTTTAAATGTTCATTATAAAACAAGTTGATAATACTTTCTTTTGACATTTTTATAAACCGTCCTATTGGGTTAATTTTTTGTCGACACTTTTTATGTATGACAAATCTATTAGAAATCTATTTAATTTCTAATTCTTCCATTTTCTTTTTAAAGGCTTCTTGCCTTTGTTTTTTTATTCCTAATTCTTTGTGTAATCTATATTTTAGTTTTAGTTTGGGTAAGAGAATATCAAATATAAATAAGATTACAACAAAAGATATTCCTAATAAGATACATCTAAAAAACATTTCTATATCTCCTTTCATAAAATTAGAAAAAGGCAATTAAGAGCTTGTCCTAACTGCCTTTTGTTAAATATAGTGTTTCCTATATATGCCCTTCAATATATATACATCCAAATTTTTCAGAAAAACTAACCGTAATTTGAAAAAATTTTAAAATTTATAATTTTTTATTCCCTGTATTAGTTTTTCAATTATAAATTGATACCTGTCTTCGTCTCCATAAGAATACTTTTCTATCATTTTTCTTTTTCTATCAATTATTTTTATGAGCGAAATTTCGTCTCCTGCTTGTGCTTTTTTTCCTAATATATATAAACTTTCTTTTTCCATAATCTATTTTCCACCTTTCAAATATTTTTCAAGTTTTTTTAATGCTCGTTTCCTTATTCTTGGAACTGAATTAGAATATATTTTCAAAATTTCTCCTATTTCAATATTAGACAGTTGTTTTTCAAACAACAAAAAAATCACCATCATTTCAATTTTTGATAGTGATTCAAGGGCACAAACTAGCGCAGTATTATTTAATTGATTCATAAAATCTTTTACATTTTCAGTATCATGGCTTATTTCTTCATATTTCAAATATTCATTTACATATTCGGAAAAGTTCTCATCATCAATAATCTTTAGTTCATTAAAAGTTTTTTTTGCCTCGTTTCTATAATACTGTTTTGAAAATAAGATAATAGTTTTATTAAGGAAACTATCAAACCTTTCTTCTTTATGGTTCTTTTTGTTTTCCATAAATATTCCTCCCAAATTCTTTTAAATTTGGGCTTAACATAACTGTTAAACGGAACACACAAAAAAACAAAAAACCTCCTTTTCTAGCTTTTTATGTATTATATTCACTTAAAAATAGGGCTTAATGGTCCTGTGAAAATTAAAACTTTTATCTTAAGTAACTTACAAACATCTTTTGTAGGTATGTTCTAATCTAGCAGGTATATTAAGCCCTGCCAAGATTATAGAAAAACTTGCGTGAAAAATTTGTCGAAAACAGATAGTGATTTTGTCGAAAATGGGTAATAGACAAATAATATATTTTTCTATTTATTCAAATTAAAGGCTCGACAAAAAATGCCATACTTTGACAAAGTATATATTTTTCAATGAATAAAGTATGTATTGTTTTAAAAAAAGAATGTAAAATATACACATACAAAAACATTGCTGGAGGGAGGTTAAAATATGGCATTAGATAAAATAGTAATAGGAGCTAGAGTTCGAAAAATTAGAGAAGAATTTTTTGAAGAATCAAGAGATAAGTTTTCTAAAAGATGCAATTTGACAGAGCGACATATTGGTCAAATAGAACGAGGAGATTTTTTAGTCAGTTTAAACGCACTTGATTGCATTTCTTCAGCAACTGGAATAAGTGTAGACTATATTTTATATGGAAAAGGTGAAAATAAGAAACTGAAAATAAAAGACACTTTACATGATATGATTGAGAAAGGCGATAAAGAAGAATTACAAATGTACTATAAATGTATAACCACAATAAAAAGCTATGTAACTAAAAAAGAAAAAAATAATTGATAGCAGTTTGAAAATTGCTATCTTTTGTGTTATATTATATAAAAATATCAATAAGAAATGGAGCAAGAAAATGAACTTAAAAACAGATTTAGCAGAAAAAAATCAAGAATTATTACAAGAAATTGGATATAAAATTGAGAATAGAGAATATTCACCTGAAGAAATAAAAAATTGCGAGAGTTATATTGCTAATCATATTATGAGTCAAAGTAGCAAAAATAATGGTATTGCAAAAGAAACAATAAAATTCAATGACTTAATAAATATTTTAGTAAAAAATGAGAAATAGATAGTAAATTGAAATATGTTAAGGAGTAGAATATGAATAATTTTCTAGGCGGATATGGTACTTTTTTAGTAGTTACAATTGGACTTGTAATTGGAATAATAGTAATATATTATGCCATAACATGTGTTTTAAACTTTTTCTATAAAACAAAGTTAAAAAAAACATACAATATATGTATTCCAAAAGGATTTAAGGTAAGAAGAAATAAAACAGAATATGTTGGAGACTATGAATTAAATTATCCTAAATGGCTATATGCAAATAAAAATGGTAGTAGAAATAAAGTTAGAAAAAATAATAATTTGATTTACTATACTTGTAATTTATATTATAAAGATTTTAGAATTACTACAAAATCACCAATAAATATGATAAATCTAGTACATCAATTTAGAGGAATATTTGGAGATAATTCAATTCATAAAAATATTGAGGAAATTAAAAAGTATGAAGAAATTGAGAGAAAACTTGAATTATATAATAAGAACAATGACATTCAGTCAATAATTAATCAATGTAGAGATGAGCCAACTAAGTTTGAAGAATTTTGTGCAAAATTGTTTGAGAAGATGGAATATAAGGTAAAAATCACACCAAAAGTTAATGATGGTGGATATGATTTAATACTACATAAAGACAAAGAAAAGAGTATTGTAGAATGCAAATGTTATGCTTTAAGGCATAGTGTTGGAAGGCCACTAATCCAAAAATTAGTAGGAGCAAATCAAACAGCACAAGCTGATAAAATTATTTTTGTTACAACTAGCTCCTTTTCAAAAGAAGCTATACAATATGCTTATGAGATAAATGTTGAATTGATAGATGGCGAAAGATTAATAAACCTAACTCAAAAATATTTTGATAACGATTCAAAAAATAATAAAAACATTAATAGAAAAGATTGGGAACTAACTAAAAATGACATTAAAGAATATTATCCACCAGATGTAGAAATATAAGTACAATTTTATAGACAGATAATTTATTGAAAATTGTCTGTCTTTGTGTTATTATTGTTATAGCAAAATAGTAAGTTGTAGGGGAGAATGTTATGAAAAAGAAAGTGTCAATAACAATTATAGTGATTTTTATTATAATAATATCTATAATTTTTTATAGTTTCATTGAAAACAATGATGATTTTGCACCATATATTAGTAAGGAGTATGATAAAGTTTATGATATACATTCTGACATATATGATTTAGTAGAAATAAAAAGTGAACTAACAGAAATAGCACAAGAATATGAAGAAGGATTAAAACTAACCTTTGTTCAATATGATATAGAAGATAGCAATAAAAAAGCTGAATTTCAGTTTTATAAAGATGATTATAATGGGAAAAATAAAGCTTGTTTGCTTACTATAAATATTGATATTGATGCAAAGAAAACAACTAAAATAAAATATGAAAAAGGACATGGAAAAAGAGTAAATGGACATTCTAATGAAATTAGCACATTGGAAAAAATATCAGATTATATAAATCAAAATGAAAATATTAAGATTATTGTAACTAGCGAAGATATAACATTATATAAAGATGGAGAAAAAATAGAAAAGAAAGATTTTATCAAAAATATTACTAATAATATAGAAGAAAATTCTTATATCTATCATGGAATAATAACAGAGATAAGTTCTAATAATATAGTTTTTGAAGAGCAATCAAATAATAAAAAGTATTCAATAGATACAAATAGTGATTTTAGGTTTATAAATGCACGAACAAATGAAGAAATAAATATTGAGGATATAAAAGTTGACTATTACATAGACACATATACTTATGAAGAATCAAAAGTAATTAGTATATTAAGCAATATACAAGGAGAAGAATTAAGAAAAGAGTTAATGAAAAATTTTGTATTAAAAGAGCCTCTTTATTTGACAATTTCTCCAATAGGTACAAATATAGAGATAATAAATAATGATAAAGCAATATTGACTATAACTTTTGATGACTTATTACCTAATTATAATACTGATGGTGAAAAGTTTGAAATGAAAGTGGAGATTAATTCAAATACAGTAATAGAATGTAAAGGTGGAATTAATAAAATAGCAGACCTAGAAAATGTAGCATTAGATATTATAAAAATAAAATTAGATAAAAATACTATTGATAATGAAATACCTATAGCTACATATTTTATGTCTAGCAATGGTAATTAAAAAGAACAATTATATAAAATGATAGTGAAAAATTACAAGTTATAGGGATAAATAAAAAATAGTAGGTACTTTTCAATACCTGCTATTTTAATTGATTAGGATTTTCGGTTGCTACTTGTAAATATTTTTGAATTGCTGAAATAGATTCTTTATGTGTGGAGTTTAAACTTTCAATATTTACTTGTTGACCTGGCATAATATCTTGTATCATTTTTTTTATTTCATTAAGAGTTAGTCCAAAAAATTCTAAAAAAGCTATTTTAAAAATTATCTCTATATACAAATCATTATAATTTATTGAATGTTCTTGAATTATTTTCTTTTTTATATTATCAAAATTAGCTTTTCCATGTTTTTCTAAAAAAAGTGTACTAAAATTCATGTCAAAAAAATCCATAAGATCACCTCTTACTTATATAATATACCATAAAATTAGAATAATTATAATTGTTTGATAGTAGATATATCATTTCATAGTTAATGCAGTTATGATAAATTTTACACCATCAGCAACACCATTTCTATAAAGTAATTCATTTTCTTTGCGTAGATACTCACATTCCACATCGTCATATTTTGATAATAAATCTTTTAATTTGTTTCTTGACTTTGGATGTACTCTTGAATCAATGAATTTGATAATTTCGTCATAGACTATACTTGATTTATTTTTGCATCTTTCTCTTTCCTGATCTTCTAAATCAAACAATTCCTCGTCTTCTTTTTTGTTAAATAAAAAATTAATAATGTCCTTATAATTCATAAGCTATGCACCTCCCTACTTGTTATACAATTTTAAATCTTTCTTAATGTAATCCTCAATTTCTGGGATAAGTTCTTTTTGGTCGTTTAAAATCTCGTCTGGTGGAAATGCTACACTTGTACCTGGTGTTAGCCCTAAATCTAGCATAAGAGCAATTTGTTTTTTGTTTAACCCAAAATAATTTAAAGCTACAATATAATATACAACAAGACAATATTGGACTAGCACTTCATTTTTACCAACCTTTTCTATTACCTCTATTGGTAGTTTTATTTTTTTGCATATTCTATCAGCTAAATTTTTGAAAGTACCTTTCCCATATCGAGCAATCCAGTAAGTAAAATAATAATTTGGCATTTTTTCCTCCTTTCGCAATAATTGTATATAAATATTTTTCATATGTTAATGCTCAAAAAAAAATTTTTTAATCTCTTGTAACTATTGTATCTGTAAGTATGTAAAATTTTATTCGAAAAAAATTTAAAAATTTGATACTAAAAATGTTCAAAAACGCTTATATTTCAACGAAAAAAATTTTTAAGCCGTGCTTATTGAAATAATTAAAAAAACTATGTAAAATATAAGTGTGTATTAGATTATGTTATAGTTTTTTCTATAACTATCCATAAAGTATAACTTTATGGCATAACTACTAAATAAAAGTTAGTAGTAAGTATTTCTACATTTGTAAAAGAATGTAGCATAAAATGGGTATAAGTAAAACATTTATATAGATTATTTGTTATGCTTAAATAAAAAAGAAAGTTAGAGTTTTAAAAGATGCCCCCTCTTTTAAGATTACTAAACTTTCTATTTTTTTACCCAAAATAAAAGAAAGGAGGATTTATTAAAAAAATCTTTTACACAGAAATAACGGAAGGAGATTTTAAATTATGAAAAGTGGATTTGATTTTGAATTATACGAAACACTTTTTACAAATTGTTTTATTTTTAGTTCAAGATATACCAATGGAAATTTGCAATTAAGTCTATTTGGCACTGATTCAGCTACAAATGAAACAGCACATTTTGCTGATATTACACTAAATCAAAACAGCAGAATGCTACGAGAAAACGAAATTGTAGTTGATTGCAAATATAAGCCTACAATGATACCACAATTAATTGAACTTGGTATTTTACAAAAACAAGTTGGTATATGCGTAGTAAAGGATGCATTATATCCTATTTATACTATTGATAGAACAATGGTAAATCAAAAACAATATTGTATGCAAGAATTAGTTGCTGCATAAAAAAGAAAGGAAGAATAAAAATGAAAGAAACAAGAAAGTTACAATTACCAGTTATTCGGTAGAGTTCAACACCGGAGAGCAAATTTTGGTTAATGGTAAAAAACGAGTTAAAGACTATGGATATTTCATAGCAAAGATTCAAGAAAGTAATATGCAACAATATTTAGACAAGTTTAATGAACTAATTAAAGGAAAAACAACTTTAGATATACAACTACTAAACAAAGACACATTTACTATAAAAAGAGTTAGATATAATCAAGGCGGAGCAGCTTGTTACTGTATGGATGGAGAGGACAATGGAAAAATAAAAGAAAAAAATTTATGGAAGCCAACCCCATGTAATTCTAGTTGTAGTTATTTGCAAAAAGATACTAATGGAAAAACAGCATGTAATCGTATTGCTTGGCTAAAATTTTTTATTCCAGAGATTTCAATGGATCGAATATGGCTTATGAGAATTACAGGTCAGCAATCAATAGACAATATTGATGCCTATTTACAATTACAACAATTACAGGGAAATTCATTAAATAACTTATTTACTTTGTTTTTAACACGAAAAGAACAAATAAATTTCTTAGGAAATAAATTCAATAATTATGTTTTAGATATCGTAAAAAAAGAAGATTTTATTTCTAATTCTCAAATTCCACAAACTAATCAAGTACAAAAAGATTTATCCACAAAAGAAACTCAAAATGTGAATAACAATGTAGAAAAAGAGCAACAAAATACAGTTTCAAAACCTATTGCTACTCAAAAAAATAATGTAGAAACTAAAAATGTTGAAAATACTAAATCAAAAGAAGATTCTAAACAAACGCAAGATAACACTGTTAATATAACAGAAAAAAAGGAAACAACAAAATCTAAAAAACAAACAAAGAGCAAAACTAAAAAAGCTGAAGAAAAACCAAAAGAATCTACAACTGAAAAAGAACAAAATGCTGACAATTACGATAATTACTATGTATTCGAGTCTTTATCTAGTGAAAAAATACAAACTAAATCAGGAACAAAGGACTATACAATTGGAAAATTCTACGATATGCAAGATAAACAACACAATATTATAGTAAAACCTGAATATGCAAGTGAATTACAAAATTGTGAATTAGGTACACTAGTACAATTTACAGAAATTAAGAAAATTGAAGGTAGAAAATTTGCACTAGATTTAAACTTTATTGAAAAAATGGAAAAAAATATAGCAGCATAAGAAAGGAACTCTTATACTACTAATTATTCACAAAGCCATTGGCTTTAATTTGTATATATTATAACGAATTAAAATATAAAAGTCAATGCTCAAAAAAATAAAAAAAGGAGAATTTACAATGCACAATGGATTTAGAGATGGTAGTCAGGTTATTGTAAATGGTTCAGGCAAAAATAATGGTAAATATTATGATAATCAATTAGCAATAGTATTAGAACGAGATCCCTATTTTCTCGACTATCATGTTCGATTCGAAGATGGGAAAGATGATTGGCTTTCGCCTAGATATTTACAAAAGCCTATACTAGAAGGAAAGGAAATAAAAGAAAATGAAATTTAATTATATTAAAACAATTCGGCTTTAGAAAGTACAAAAAAGTATTTGAAACAGACTTATACGATATAACTAAAATAAGTGGAAAAAACCGATCAGGTAAAAGTAATATATTATTTGCAATTATTAATGTTATTTTAGGTACAAATATGTCAGGTGATGAGAAGGCTTGTCTTATCAATAAAAAATGCGATTCTTCGTATATAGAGCTACATTTTACTGATAATCAAAATTGTAAGCACATACTTATTCGTAGTAAACACAGATTTGATAATAAAAAGAATTTTCTATCACTAGATGGGAAAATAATAACACAAACTGACTTAATAAGTTTTTTCAAAGATAAAAAGTTATTATTATCTATTTTGAATCCTTTTTATTTTTTAAATAAGAGACCTAGTGAACAGAAAGAATTAGTTGACAAATACTTATCAGACATTAAACCTAAAACAATATTTGACAGATTAAATGAAAAGCAACAAAATGAGTTAATTGAAAAATACTTTTATGTATCTACTAGAGAGATATACACTTTATTAAGTATTGAAGAACTAGAACTTATCTATAACGAACATAAACTACAATCCATTACAGGAAGAGAGTTTGCAGAACTATCAAATCAAGAAATAAAAGATGCTATATGTGGAAATATAAAAACTCTAAAAGATACTAAATATTATCAAATGCTTACAACAAAGGAAAAAGAAGATTTTATAAATCTTAATATGTCTAATATTTTTATGGATATTGCTTTTAACAATTTAAGTACAGAAGAACAAGCAATTTTAGAATGTGTCCCTAAAGATATTCCTACATATATTTCAGAACTAAATCAAAATATAAAAGCATCAGAGCAATCAATTACTTCATTAAACGGGAAAATAGAATATGCACAAAATATCGTAAATGAAAAACTACCAGCATATAGTAAATTTGAAAAAGATGTTGAATTATCACTAGCAAGACAAGAACTTGCTTTTTTGAATACTAATCAAGATATTGTAAAAAAGGAAAAACAAAAGCAAATGGTTGATAGGTTAGAACAAGATATACTTAATAAGGAAACTGAAATTTCAGAGCTTGAAAAGCGTATGACAGAAGGAAAGAAAAAGTATTTATCAATAAAAAATGGAACTGTTTGTGATTGTCCTACTTGTGGGCAACATATTCAAGATACTAGCAAAATCAAAACAATTGAGAATATGAAAAAAAGTTTAACAGCTGACTACAATAGAAAGAATTTATTAGATACTCAAAAGAAAGATTTAAGTTCTAAATTAATGGTAGAAAAATGTAAATATCATGCACTAGAAGGAGAAACAACAATTGACAAAAGCAAACAAATTGCAGTTATAGAAGATAAAATCAAAAAGCTAGAAAATGAACAACTAGAAATAGAAAAATTCAATAACGAAATTAGAATAAAAGAAACTAATATTAAAAATGCAAAATTAGATATTCAAAAATTTAGTAGTCAAATACTATCTCATAATCAACTAATAGATAATACAAAAGAAGCAAAACAGATAGTACAAAAGTTATATATATCGTATATTGAGGAGAAAATGAAACTTGCTAAACAATACTTAAAAGATGTTAATATTAAGTTTTACTCTGTTCTAAAAACTACTGGAGAAATAAAAGAGGATTTTGTAATTACATATAAAGGTTCTCCATTAGCTGATTTATCTAGGTCAGAGACTATTGCAACTGCTATTGAATTTGCTAATATGTTCAATAAAATTAGCCGAGTAAACTTACCTTTATTTATTGATGACTATGAGAGTTGTGCCGACTATAATTTTGTTGAGGAATACTCAAAAGATACGCAAGTTATCGTATCACAAGTAGCAAAAGGTCATTACCTAACAATTGCAGATGCTAACAGCAATGATTGTACTATTATTAAACCTATGATAACAGGATTTAGAACAATGAATATACACAAAAATAATGTGGCAAATATTCAAAAAGCTGCATAAGTAGAAAAGGCAGAAATATCTGTCTTTTTCTTATATTTAAAATGAAAGGATGAAACACATATGAGAATTAAAGTTTTATTAGTAATACCAAATCAAGAGGTACAAGTGGTCAAAATACCAGCAAATTTGAAATTTATTAAAGCATTTATTGGAGAGAATCTTTTTAGATTAAAATTAAGCAAAGATACTATACTTATTGCCAATAAAAATGCTAATGCAGAAGATTTTAATAGAATTGTTGGAGGAAATATTATACTAGGAACATTTTTAGTTATTTCGATAAAAAATAATTGTAGAGTTAGCATGAAAAAGAAAGATGTTAGGAGATATACTAATATGTTCAAATTAAGGAAACACAAGAAAAAAATAGATATGTATAAAGAAGAATGGCTTGAAGAGTATTACTCAAAACAAAGAGAAAGAAAACAAAAAAATGCTGAAAGAAATAAAAAAGAAATCTTTAATATAGCAGCATAAAAAGAAAGGAATTGAATTTTTATGAATAACAAATTTATAGCAATGATCATATTAAATCCTAATATACCAATAGGAAAAATTGATTTTATACAAAGTAACATTTCAAGCATATTTGAACAATATAGCAAAATACAAAAGGTTTGGTTTTTAGGCAAAAAGAAATTGGACTATAAAATAAAAAAATATACTGAAGGCTATCATTTAAAACTTGAAATAATGGCAAAAGATAAAAAAGTAGAGGAAATGAAAAACATATTGAAAAATAATAGAAATGTCATTTTTTCACTTATTATGAAAGACGAAGAAAATAAAAATAATTTGCCAATTATTAAAAAAAGCCCCCTACCTTTTAATAAATCTGTTCAAATAAATACTCTATATACAAAAAATCAAAATAAGGTTTATTTGCTAATTAGTAAAAATCTAAAATTACCATTTGCAGAATCAAATATTTTAGTAATGAGTAATGACATAAATAAAATCTTTGAGTATGCAAATAAAGAATTACAAAGTTATATATATGTCAAAGGTTACAGAGCTTTAGTTTCAATGAAAAACATAAAAGATTTAGAAAAAGAGTTAAGGCATAAATGGAAAATTGAATTTGTATTAGGTAATAATCCTAATATAGGACAAGAACTATTAATACAAGAAAAAAATTTAATTTGAGGAAGGACGAAAAAATTATGAATAGATATGAAACAATTTTTATAATGAAAAATGATATTACAGAAGAACAGAAAAATAACATAATTTCCACTATAAAAAATCACCTTAATGAAAAAGGAAAAATAATTAAGGAAAAAGATTTAGGTCAGAAAAAGTTGGCTTATGAATGTAGAACATACAAAGAAGGCAGATACTATTCAATCGAATTTGATGCTAAAACTGAAGCAATAACAGAATTAGAACGAATGTATCGAATCAATGACGATATTTTAAAATTTATAGTATTAAGAAAAAACGATTAAGGAAAGGAAGGAATTGAAAATGAACAAAACTATTTTATTAGGAAGATTAACAAAAGCACCTGAAATTAGAATGTCTAGTGCTAATAATGATATGTTAATAGCAAATTTTTCTCTAGCTGTTAATAGAAGATATGTAAAACCAGGAGAAGAAAGACAGGCTGATTTTATCAATATTGTAGCATATTCAAAACTAGCTGAATTTACAAATAAATATTTAAGGCAAGGATTACAAATATGTGTAAGTGGCAGATTACAAACTAGAAACTATGAAGATAAAAATGGAATTAGACGCTATGTAACAGAGGTTATAGCAGAGGAAATTTATTTCGCCGATAGTTTCAAAAAAGAAGATGATAGTATTTTAAATTCTGACAAACCAGTAAATACACAAGAAAATACAGACACCAATACTAATGGAGATGTCTTCCCTAGCGAAAATGATCTCCCATTTTAAGCGAAGAAAGGAAGGAAAAATGGATACATATAGAAAATATACAAAAAATGAATTATTAGAAATTCTTAAAAAAGATGGAATTTTATTTGTTAAAACGAATTTAGGGAACAAATGTATTATTAAAAAAGGTGATTTAGCAGATTTCATAATTCTTGAGACTGAAAGAACGGGACACGCTGTTGAAATGAGTTTTTTTATGCCAGGAATTAGTGGTGTAGTTATGAGTACTTATGGTTGGTTTTTAAACAAAGCAAATCCTGTTTTAAGAGAAGAAATGATTGATAGGCTAGTATTATTACAAACAACAGAAAAAAAGCCTAAAAAAGTCAAAACTTTTGATACAGATATATTTGAGAATATGCTTGATAACAATGAGATAGACAATGACATTCAAAATTACAATGAACTTTATGGAAAATATGAAAATGCACAAAATATCTAATATAAGAAAGGAAGATTTATGAATGAAATTAACAGGAAAAGAAAAAGCAAGATTATGTATAGAAGTAGACAACAAGGAAGACTGGACTAATAAAAATTTCACAATAAAAGAATTATTAGATTCTTTTATACTTGGCACAATAGCAACACCTATAAAAAATAAGGACAAAGTACAAGAAAAAATAGTTAAATATTTTTCTATTGATAACATTATAATGGAAAAAAGAACTAGAATAAATGCTAAATTTCGTGCTTCATTAAAATACCCAAAAAATGAAAGAGAATCCATAGAATTTGAATGTATATGCACATATTTAGACATAACCGATTTTTATAATTTTATTGTTGATTTGTATATTGATTATGCTGAATCATTTAACACAACTATAACTGATATTAACTTAAAAATAATTGAAATAGAAATTAGAAATCCTTTAGCATTTACGGACAAAGGTTTTATTAACTCAAAAATTTTAAATCAATATGATTTAGACGGACAAATGGATACATTATTATATCTATTAAAAACTCAACAATGGGAAATCATAAATAATAAAATTATATTTACAGAGTTAATAAATGATAATTTTATACAAACCTTATTAGAAGTCTTTGAAAAAAAATCTATAATTAACAATGAAAGACAAAAAAATATGATTATAAATAATTGTGAAATACAAGGAATAGAAACTATTAGAAAAAATATACAAAATAAAATACAAGAAGAGAAAGCAACTAAGGAACAATTAGAAACAATTATAAAGAATAATCAAGATTTTTATAGGCTAAATTTAAGAAAATATATACCAAAATTCACTAAATTAGGAAATACAAAAACTAAACCAATAATATATTTTTAAAATTCAAAAATATAAGAAAGGATCAAAAAATGGAAACAAATATAATAAGTGTAAAATATGAGGATAATTATATGCCTAAAACATTTAGTGGCAAAGCATATAGTTATTATACAGCAATTACTGTTGAAGTTGGCGATTTAGTAATAGCACCAACAGCAAATGGAGATAAAATTGCAAGAGTATCAGAGATTAATATTCCTGAATATAAGGTAGAAATGATAAAACCATATTTAAAAATTATTACAACAAAAATTGATAAAACAAAATACTTACAAAATAATCAAGTAATGGAAGAAGCAGCATAAAGTATGACTGGAAAAAAAGTTACAAGGATATTAATAAAAAAGTTACTAGATATGGATTTTATTGTTCACAGATACGATGCCTATTCAACCAGTTCTATTTACTTAAAATTAGATTATGGAGTAGCCTGTGGTATTCGTATTGCTGATCATCCAGGCAAAAAAAAATATAGTTACAGATTCAATATCATAAAAGATTTTAATGGAGATAAGGTTATTTTAAAAGATGGCCTTATTTCTCGCTTTTATGACTTTACTGAACTTGAAAAGGTATTAAAAGATGTTCAAGAAGAAAAGCAAAAGAAACTCTGTAAATATGGAATTAATAATTACAATTTATACATGGAAAGGGAAAAAAACAAAAACGAACTTTTTAAAAGATTCAAAAAAGTATCATAATTTGAAAGGAGAAATTTATGGAAGGTATAGAAAGATTAGAAACGGAAGTATTAGAAATGAATGATTCTAGTGTTTCTGCAGTATTTAATTATTTAAAAACAAGGAAGGATTTGTACGAAAAATTTAATAATAAAGAGAAAACTATAAAAGAAATGTGGAACTATATATGTGATAAAGCTAGAAAAATGTCAAAAAATAATGTGGCAGTAGTGCAAGATAATCTTGTTTTCATATGGGCTGTTAATTACTTTACTAAAAGCAATGAAGAGCTAGGAATAAAAGAAAAAAAGACTAAAAAGGTAATGCCACCTTCAGCAGAAGAAACAATTACGAAAATTAATAGAAAAAACCACGAAAAAGCAAAGGAAAAACAAAAAGAAAGTGAACAAGCAAAAGATACAGACAATCAAATATCAATGTTTAAGGAGGAACAAAAATAATGGGATATATAAAAGTTGCCTATCGAAATATTTTGAGACAGTTAGACTATTATTCAGACCTCCCAAAAGGTTGGAATGAATTTATAAAAGAACAAGAAAAACATCACAATTTAGTAATAAAATCAAGCAAAAATAAATGTTTTTGCACTAATTGCCATCATCATTTTATTAGTAACAAAAAAATAAAAGAAGAAGTAAAATGTCCTAATTGCCATAATAAATACTTAATAAAAAGAAGTAATTTGCGTTATTATGAATTTAAGGACTATTTTTCTATTTTAGACAGAGTAAATGATACATTTGTAATTAGATACTTTGAATTAAAAACAATTCTTGATGCTATGCACGAATCTCATTCTTCTGTTGTAGAATTTGCAAGAGAAATACCAACTGACAATTATTATAGAGATGTTTTTGTAAATGAAAAAGTTTCAAGATGTCAATGTCATATTTATATTAATCATAGTGATTTTTATAAAACAGATAAATGGAGACAATATACAAGAAATTACTCAATAATTGATTATTCAATAGTGTTCCCTAACAATATAAAATCATTGTTAAAAGATACTGAATATAAATACTCTTGTATATGGGATATAGCAAAACATTCTACTTATATTGATTTACTAGAATTAATAAAAAATAAGAATGACTATGCTATAAATAGAATTGAACTCTTAGCAAAAATGAAATTATATAATTTAGCATTAAGAGCAAATGAATTTAGTAGTCATGGATCTTTTCAAAATATATTTGGAGTTTCAAAAGATTATTACCAATTTATGAAAAGATATAATATTACATACACACAATTAAAAATATTAAGGCTATTAAAAGAAAAAGATATAAATAAAATACGATATTTAGAAAAATTTGTAAATTATGGTGAAAGTATAAGTGATTTAGAAGAAATATCACAATATATTAGCTTAAATCGTTTTATAAAATATTCTAAAATGCATCGTGGAAAAGTAGGGACTTATTTATATAAGGACTATTTAAGATTTGCTAAATTACTTGGTTTTGATTTGAAAAATAATAGATATGCTTTTCCAAAGAATCTAAAAGAAGAGCATGATAAATTAGAAAAACAATATGAGCTTCAAAGTAAAAAAATCATTAATAAAGCAATTATTAAAAGAGGTAAGGAATTATCAGCTAATAAATATCAAAATAAGACTTTTATTATATTACCAGCTCGTAGTTTAAAAGATTTACAAGATGAAAGTAAACAACAAAATAATTGCGTAAGAACATATGCTAAAAAGTATGCTGAAGGTAGTTGCGATATTTACTTTATGAGGTCAACAGATAAACCAAAAAAATCACTTGTTACTGTGGAAGTTAAAAATAATAAAGTTGTTCAAAGTAGAATAAAAAACAATAATAATCCAAATGAAAAACAAATACAATTTCTACAAAAATGGGAACAAAGCGTATTAAAAGAGGCAGCTTAAAAAAATTGATAGGAGGATTAAAAAAGTGAAACATAAATCAAATAAAAATAATGGAAATAAAACAAAAGAAGTATTTGAAAAAGTTGTAAATTATGTTCAAACTATTGTTGATAATGGAGAATATGAGAAATTTTTAAAATTTCAAAAAAGTTTTAGAGGTTATAGTTTCAATAACCTCATTTTGATTTTTTCGCAATTTCCTGATGCTACAAGAGTTGCTGGAAAATCAAAATGGCTAAAATTAAAAAGAGAATTAGTACCTGGAGCGCAAAAAATATTTATTATTGCACCAATACCAAGACAATACAGTAAAAAGGTCAAAAAAGTTGAAAATGGAGAAGAAATTGAAACTACTGAAACATACCAATATAACTATTATCGATATGTTTATGTATATGATATTTCACAGACTACTGGAGAAGAGATACCTTTAGAAAGTCATAATATCAATACCAATGAAATGTCAAATTTTTACCAAAAATTAAAAAGTTTTAGTGAATTTCCAGTTTATGAAAAAGATTTAGAAGGCAGTTTAAAAGGATATTATGCTCCAACAAAAAAAGAAATTGTACTAAAAAAATCTTTGTCAATAGACGATAAGACAGCAGTTTTATTACACGAACTAGCACATGGGCTTTATGACGATTTTGAATATAAAACTGATAGAAACTTATCAGAGGTATTTGTTGAATCTATTGCTTATATTGTTGCAGACCATTTTGGACTTGATACTTCTCTTTGTAGTTTTAATTATATAACTAAATGGGCTAAGGGCGATCCGAAAATTGTTCTTGATTTAGGTAGTAAAATTCAAAAATGTGCTAATCAGTTCATAAAAAATATTGAAAAATTTGAAATGCAAGAAATTGAACTTGCAGCTTAAAAGGAGGAAAAATGATGTTTATTTTTAATATAACAAATCTAGTAGAGTTAGTTTTAATTATAGTTGTATTATTAGTTTTATGCTTAATTGTTGTTATTAAAGATTGGCTAGTTAATAAACAAATGAAAAGAAAAATGAAACAAAATAGAGAAATGACAATTAAGATACTTGATAAATTTGAGGAAATATTGGCAGAAAACAATATAAAAATACCAGATAAAGGTCGCGAAGGAAACGAAGATGAGGCTTGTATATATGGAACAACATATTATGATTTAGAAGATTCCATATTAGAGATATTGAATAATAAAAATAATTGGAAAGGTGGACAATATACATGTTGATTGAATATGAAACAAGTAAATATGTAAAAGAAAAAGCACAAATAGAAATACAAGATACTAAAAATGTATTTTTACAGGGAAAAAATCCTTATGATGGTTTGAATACTTATTTTGGAATATGGACTAAAAAAGATGGCATAGCAATAGTTAATATAACAAGTTGGCGTAATATCAGTTATGAATACTCTTTAAACAAAAATATATACACAGAACAATATATAAAAAAATATTTAGAAAACAATAAAAATGTAAAAATCATTTCAAAGGAAGAATTGAAGAAAGAACTAGACCATGTTAGGTCAATATTAGAAATAAGAAAAATTTGAAAGGAGAATCAATTATGTGTGATTCAAGTAATTATGAATATTATAAAAAACACCATATTTGTGTAAGGTGTGGTCAAGAAGATGCTGAAAGGAATAGTACTTTATGTTTTAGATGTAGAATAAAAAATAGGGAATCTTCTATCAATTATTATAGATGCCATAAAGAAGAACGAAGAGAAAAAAATCGCATAAAAAGTAAAAATAGATATAACAAATTAAAAGAACTAGGTTTATGTACTTCTTGCGGTAGGAGACACACAAAAAATAATAAAGTATGCTGTGAACATTGTGCTACAAAGATAAATGAACGAAATAGGAAAAAGTATTTATTATATGTATATGCAACAAGAAATATAGCTGAAATTCGTATATAGCAGTATAAAATAAAAAATTCAATTAATACAAAGAAGGAACTTGAAATTAGCAGGTTCCTTTATTTTTAAATAAGGAGGCTACTATGAAATATTATGATAAAACAATGTATGAAATAGAAGAAAAAATAAAAACAGCATTATTTACACTATTAATATTTACAATGTCATTTCTATTAGGTGTATTTATAGGAACAACAGACATGAACAATAAAGAACAGCAAATACAACAATTGCAAATAGAAATAAATAACTTAAAAGCAAAATAATTAGGAGGTATTGAACATTGATTACATTATATAGAAATAATATACCTATATTAAACGCTAAACATTGGGAGGATTTAGTTGAATTTATTGAAGAGTTAAAAAGATTAAATCCAAAGTTCGTTGATAGAAGAGACTTTATTGTTAAGAGTTACGAGCAAGTAATGTATAGTTGGAATAGAAAATAAACGGAGGTAATATCTATGCAAAATACAAGAGAATTAGAAATAAAATGGGAAAAATCAAAAAATAAAATAAATCAATTATTAGAAACAAAAGATAAGTCTACTGTTAATATGCTAAAGTTTTATAAATTATATATTAATGCACCTTATGACAAAACGGCATTAGATTTATTTGAACTTGCTTTTAGTGGTTGGTATAAAGAAAAAATGGAAGGATGATTTTTAGTGAATAAATTAGATTTTCAAGAAGTTCAGCGACATGTTAATATATTAAATGTTGCTTATCACTTATGTTTAGAAATAGTTGAACAAAAAGGATATGAATATAAAGCTATATGTCCCTTTTGTGGATATCATAATAAATTAAGTAAAACACCTACCCTATCACTTAATTTGGAAAATAACAAATATTGTTGTTCTGAATGTGGTGCTGGTCGGTTATTCTGTTGGTTTATATGCTAAAATGCGAAAAATAAGTAATGACAAAGCATTTAATGAGTTACTAGAAAGAGAATGTTTTTCACAAGATAGAGCATTATTAGAAATACGACCATTGAATCAATTAGCAGATATTGAAATAAGAGACAAAATTTATAGAGATTTCTTAAGTATGTTAAGACTAGAGCCACAACATAAAAGATGTTTAACTAATATGGGATTTTTAAATAGTACAATTGAAAATAACTTATATAAAAGTGTACCAAAGAACTATATTAAAAGAAGAATAGTAGCCAATAATCTATCAAAAAAATACAATTTAGAAGGAATACCAGGTATGTATCAAGAGGAAGATTTTAAATGGTTATTTAGTAAATACAATGGTTTCTTTGTCCCTGTTTTTGATGCAAACGGTTATATTCAAGGACTTTCAATTCATTTAGATAAGGCATTCAACGATAATCAAGACATTTGGTTTTCAAGTAACAATAAAATTAATGGAACTCGTGCTAAAAATTGGATTATGAAAAGCAATATAAATGAATATTCTACAAGTGTTATATTAACAGATAATTTACTACTAGGAGCATTAGCAACAGAGATAACAGACGAACCAGTCATAGCATTTCAAAACATTACTAATTCTTATATGATTCTAAAAGAAATTGAAAACACTCAAATAAAAGATATAATATTTTTAGTCAGAGGGAATAATAATTTAGATTATATTATAAATCGTGTATTTCGTGATTTAATTCCACTTGGCTATAATTTAGATACCAAGTATGTATCAAATTACAAAGATTTTTTTAATGATAATTTTAATGTTAGTTATAATACATTAAATAAAGTAGCTTAAATAAAATGGTCTATTCTTTTTTTGAAGGATAGACTGTTTTTTTTATTATTTTATGGTAGAATAGTTGTAAATTATAAATATAAGAGAGAAAATAAGTAAATGAAATATATAAATTTTGATGGATTAGGATTAGAATTTAGCATTAATAGTGTAGCCTTTAGTATGTTTAGAATAGACATTTATTGGTATGCTATTTTTATAGTAGTAGCATTTATAATAGGTATATTACTTTGTAAAAGAGATGATGGAAAATATAATATAAAATTTGAGAATATTTTAGAATTATTAGTAATTGCAATACCTGTTTCTATTATTTGTGCAAGACTATATTTTGTATTGTTCAAATTAGATTATTATATACAAAATCCAATAGAAATTCTTGATATACAAAATGGTGGTCTTGCAATTTATGGCGGAATTATTGGAGCTATTATTACAATTATAATATATTCAAAATGCAAAAAAATAAACACATTAGACATACTAGATTACATTGTAACATGTTTACCACTTCGGACAGGCAATAGGAAGATGGGGGAATTTTTTTAATATAGAAGCACATGGAATAGAAGCAAATAATATTTTTAGAATGGGAATTATAGAAAATGGCAATTACATAGAAGTACATCCAACATTTTTATATGAATCTGTGGGCTGTTTAATAATATTTATTCTATTATTTGTAAATAAAAATAATAGAAAATATAAAGGACAATTAACATATACATATTTGGCATTATATGGCTTTTTAAGGACATTTATTGAAGGACTACGAACAGATAGCTTAATGGTTAATAATTTTAGAATATCACAGGTTTTATCTATAATTTTATGTGTTGTATTTAGTACAGTTCTAGTATATAAAAAAGTAAAGAAGGATAAAAAATATGAAAAATAAAAAAACAACAATATTATTAGGTATTCTAATCATTATATTAGATCAAATAACTAAAATATTATTAGTAAAAAAAAATATAACAATAATACCAAGAATTTTGAATTTTACTTATACTGAAAATATAGGATTAGCATTTGGAATAGGAGCAAACAATATTTTAATGATTATAATAGTTAATATCGTAATATTAGGAATCATTATAAAATTTTTAAAAGAAAGAACAGCACAAATTAATTGTTCAATTATTGTTTCTTTAATTTTAGTATTAGCAGGAGGAATAAGTAACTTAATAGATAGAATTGCAAGAGGGTTCGTAGTAGATTTTATAGATGTAAATATTTTAAACTTTCCTAATTTCAATATAGCAGATATTTCAATTACAATAGGCATAATGATATTATTAATAATACTGATTAAAAAGTCATTATTTACAAAAGAGGATATATAAGATATGAAAGAAGATTTCGGAGAGAAAATTTCTAAAGTTATATACAATTTGAAAAATCTTTGCTATAATATCTAAAGAAAGATAAAAAGAAAGGTAGGTACACAAACAATGAGAAACCTTGTAACCGTTGCAGGAGTACACACACACACACACACACACACACGGATAGTTTAAATAACATAATTGCTAGAAATAGCAAGACTTTTTGTGTACCTAAAATAAGAAACTTTACTATAATCAAGTGCCACAATTGGTTATGGTTTAGGTTTCTTTTTGCTTTCTAAAAATAATATTTAAGGGGGATAAAAATGAAAAAGAAAATTTTTAGTATAGGAATTGTAATGTTTCTAATTATAATGTTGATTACATTGACAGGTTGTGGAAGTAAAAAAAGTAAAGAAAGTAGCTATATAAAAGAAATAAAAGATATGCACTTTGAATGTGACGGTATTTGGTATGACAGTTACAAATCTATTACAGATAATTATACAGTTGGTGAACTTATGGAATCTCAATTGGAAAATGCTGTATGGAGTGAAGAAACGGCTAACAATTATATGGCTTGCGTAGCAGTAGAAGGAACAGATAAAGACAATGGCAAAACTTATAAAGTTATATTTAATAAAGCAACTTTCAATAAAAATGAAACCCTATCACCTTATTATGATATATATGTTAATGGTGAAATAGGTAAAACAGAAGATTTTAACAGCTTATTGATGAGAATATGGCAAAATTATAATAAAATGAATTAGGGGGATTTTTAAAATGGGAAATGAAGTAAAAACAAATGTAGGAATGGGATGTTATGAACATAATGATAGAACAGTAGTAGCAACTTGTCCAAAATGTGGGAAATTTATGTGTAGAGAATGTGCAGAAAAATATAAAAGCAAATTATGTGAAAGTTGTGAAAATGAAAGAATCAAAGAAGAAGAGGAAAAAGCAGAACAACAAAAAGCAAGAGTAAAAAATAATGCAAAAGCAAATGTAGAAACTTCTAAAAAACAATTAAGAGGAGTAATTATTAAATCAGCAATATTTGGAATAATTGGTATTTTATTAGGTATGGATTCAGGTTCATTCGTAAATGGATTAATATTTGCTTATATATTTGCGGCTTTGCCATGGGGATGGAAATATGTAAAAAATGCAATTGATACAGGAGAATGGGCATGGTTAGCAGCTTGGACGAATAATATTTGGTTATTAGTATTTGGAATATTTTTTAAATTTGCATTAGCTATATTGATTGGAATTTTTGCTATGCCAATAGGGATATTTAAAGCAATAAAGAACTTTAATGATGCAAAGAAAATGCAAGAGAATATAAATAAGAATTACAAATAAAAATTATTAGAGAAGAAGGAAAGAAAATGAAAAATAAGATTTTAAGTGTAGTAAGTATATTAATGTTAGTGAGTATGGTATTTATTTTAACAGGTTGCTCAACTAAAAAGGAAGATACCAAAGAGATAAGTCAAACTAATACAGAACAACAAGAAGTATCTTATTTAGATTATGACAGAACAGCAGAATTTTCTGAAGGAATAGCAGTAGTATCAAAAACGATAGATTTTAAACCAATTCATTATGTAATAGACAAAGACTTTAATGTACTTTTCTCATATGAAGGAAATTCAACTTTTGTTGGCAAATATATGCTAATTCCAGATAAAGATGATAAAACAAAAATAAATGTACTAAACGAAAAAGGAGAAACCGTATATTCATACGATGATAAAGAATACAAGAAAGAAGTAAAGCTAGTAGAAAATGGTTGCTTAATTATAACAGAACAAACAGATACTTATAATAGTTCAAAAAGTGTAGCAGGAATATATAGCATAGAGGAAGAAAAATATTTATTAGAACCATCAGAAAAGTATGTTAATAAAATAAAAGAATATGGAGACAAAATGCTTTTATTAAATGATGAAAATACGCAGTTTTTTAACTTAGAAACTAAATCAATTGTGAATTTTGAAGAAAGAGTTTCCCGTGAATTCAAAGATGGTTATGCAATAGATGATTACTTAGATAATAATAACGAAGAATGTTTGAAAATTTTTGATACAAATGGAAATATTAAAACAGTAAAAAGTTTATTTGGAGCATTAAGTGATATTAAAAATAATTCTAATGGAATGTTAGTCAATAGTTCTTCAAGAATAGAAACCGAAAATTATAATGAAAAATTTACTGGGACAAATGTTCAACTATTTGATTTTGAAAAAGGAACTGTTAAAGACTTGTCAAAACAATTTATTATGATATCAGATAAAGTACTATTTTCAAAAGATGGTTATGCCTTAGTTAAATTTTCTAATCAAGGAAGTGAGACCTACTATACTATCATTGATAAAGAAGGAAATATGGCTTTTGAACCACAAAAACGAAATAATGAAGCAATACTAGGAGCAGAAAGCAACGAAGTACCTAGAGTAGTAAAATCAGAAAGTTTATATGAAGGAAACTATTTTATTGTAGAAGATAATGATATTCCAAAAGTTATTGATAAAGATAATAAAGAGATTTTAGTAGCAGAAGAAAATGAAACATTTGATGGAATAACAAATAATGTTGTTTTAGTACATTGGGAAAAACCTGGATATCATGAACAATATTATTATAAAGACTTACAGGGAAATAAAGTTGGTTTAAAAGTTAATGGCGACATAAAAAAATATAATTGAAAGGGAACAATATGAAAAAAGTTTTATTAAATGTAATAATTAGCATAATGTTAATATCAATGTTATTTGCATTAACAGGTTGTAAAAATAATAATGAAATTGAAGAAAACGAACAAATAGAAAATCAAATAAATGAAGAAAAAAATACAGAAGAAAATATTAATTCAGAAATAATAGGAAAATGGACAGCAACAAGAACAAACAATAGTGTATATTCATTAGGTGAATTATATGGTTCAGCTTTCTCTTTTTCAAATGAATTAACATTTAAAGAAGATGGAACATATGTATTAGGAATAGGAGTAACTTATTGTCAAGAAGGAAATTATGAGATAAATGGAGATAAAATAAAATTAACAAATACACAAATTAAAGGAGATAATCCAGATGGTAAAACAACGGAACAATTTATAATAAAAAATGAGGATGGCAAAAATCAGATTATACTGGAAGAATCACAAGCGTACAATGTAACAGTTGGTATAATATTTGAAAAGGTAGAAGATAATTTAAATACTACAACTGATGGAAATGTAAATAAAAATGAAGTAAAAAGATTAAGGGCAGGAGATTTTTATTTAGAATATGGTTCATATACCAATGTAACTTATGAAAGTAATTCACCACAATATGGAACATATAAAATAAATGAAGATGGTACATTTTCTTGCACGACTTCAGAAGGGACAGCTACTGGAACATATACAGTACAAGAAGAAACTTATGATAATTCCAATACGACCTCCACAGACTGGTTGATTACTTTTAAATCTTCGAACACAAATATTATGAATGCAAATGCTTCTTGGATTATAGATGGAAACAATAAATTCTCTGGAATACAAAGTGGAGGAACATTCAAGTATATGGGAAATTAAAGTATGAATACAAAATGACAAATTATAAAAATGAAGTTTTATTTTATACCTATATGACAAAAGATAGCATTTTGCTATCTTTTAACTTTTTTATTAATCTATTGTATTTTTTAATTCTTGGTAATCAATATCTAAAACCTTACAAAAAGCGATAAGCTCAAAATCTTTTAAGATTTGATTACCTTCTTCAATTCTTTTTAATTCAGTTGAGGTAATATAAACAGCATGTAACTGTAATAATTCGCAAAGTTCCTTTTTCTTAAGTTTCTTCTTTTCTCTATATTCTTTTATTAAATCACCTACAACATTACTTTTTTCATTTCCGTACTTTTTCAAGATGTTCCCCCATTATCTTCAATTTTTATTGATTTTATTACACTTTTTTGCTAAAATATCGAGAGAGCCTCGACTTTTGAGATATTATTTCATTTTTTGCATGAAAGGAGGAATTTATGGAAAAAAAATTATTTGCAATAGTTCTATTTGATGGAAAGAATATAAAAAATACCACAGTAACAATAGATTCTTTACGCAAAATTATAGATAATTTTATAGATAATGATGGGCATTGTCTTTGTATTACAAAAACATCTAGTGAAGCAGAGAAGCAAGAAATACAGAAATTTTATAAATCTAAATATGGTTTTTTTATAGAAAATATAAATCAAACGAAATGACCGAAATGGAATATAAGGAAGCAATAAACAAGTTAAAGGAAATAAAAAGTGAAAGTGATACAATTGAAGAATTTGAGATAAAATTCAATGAATATAAAAAAACACTAACAATTATACCCCCATATAATGTTAGCGAATAAATCTATTTAGTATTTAATAAATAAGTAATCATTTGATTAATAACTGACTTGTCTCTTTCACTCAAAAGCTCATACTTGTCAGCAATACTTGGTGATTTAATGATATTTTTAAATAATTGCACAGAGGAACATTCAGCAGTATTACAAATATTTATTGCAGTATCTATGCTTATACCAACCTTTCCATTTTCAACCCTAGATAGAAATTGCCAATTTATATTTAGTTTTTCTGCAAATTCTTCTTGTGTTAGGTTTAGACTGTTTCTAATATCTCTAATATTTTCACCTAATATAGAATTACCTGTGTAGTTATCTGTTAAATTATCCATTATTTTACCCCTATTTAATAGTATAACGAATATAGGCTAAAAAAAGAATAATTTTATAAGTCTAGTTTTTGATATTTATTAGACTTAATAAGTATAATACGATATAAAAATAATATGGATTATCGAGGTATCAAGTATAAAGGGAGGTGAAAACTTGAATTTACTAGTCGATAACCTAGAGTCAATAGAAAACAACTATAATCCTACATTAAAAAATAAAACAGAAAAGAAAATTAAGATACTAATAGCAGATGATTATAAACCACTTTGTGAAACATTAAGGAATATCTTAAATGGATATGGAGAATTAGAAGTAATAGGATTAGCACATACAGATCAAGAAGAAATAGAAAAAATAGAAGAATTAAAACCAAATGTAGTTATAACGGATATAAAAAGAAATAATCAATATACTGGATTAGATATAGTCAAACAATATGAAAATAAAGAAGATTCACCTTATTTTTTTGTTATTTCTTCCGCAGCAGACGAAAGAAAATTAAATTCTAATCCTAAAATCATAGGATTTATGAGCAAACCTTTTTTAAATTATGATAAGATAGTAGAGGAGATTTTGAAAGTGTATTTATAAATTTTTATGATATTCGACAAATTTCAACATATATTTGTATCAAAATATGTTACAATATATAAAAGGAGATGGTGAATATGCAAAAATATTATGAAAAATCTCTAAAAGTTATACAAGAAAAAGGTATCAAAAACGAAAAAGACTACAACAAAGTAGTAAAGACTTATTTAATACTATCAGCAGAAAGCTTAAAATATATTTCATGCACTAGGAAATTTGATAAAATTATAGACTTATCAAAGAAAGTCAGCTAGACTTTCTTTTTTTGAAAAAAGTTGTTATGCTTTATTTTTTTGCAATTTTGTGATAATATATGGAAAGAAAATATGAATGATAATTCAAGACTTTGTAGATTATTTAGATAAAAAAATGCCAGTTTAAAAAAACTGGCATAAACCATATATATGGTTTAATACAGGATTAGGTTAAAAATTAATTAGTTACATATTTTTATGACATTCATTAACCATAGATCCATACTTTAACAAATACGGAAACTCCACTGGGAACACCAAAGGCCACAAAGTACTGGCCGAGATTATTCTGCCATAGATTTGATTTCAGCTCAATATGGTCATTTGTCCATATTCTGCCGGAAATATTACTTGCAGAACCAATTACTGAAGAACCAGCATAATCCATCTGGTAATTGCCATTTGAGCAACTGGTCTCAATAGTGATACCCATACCGCCAACTCCTTGACCATTACAATCGATAGAAATGCCGTTATTTCCTGCGGCTGCGGTTACTGTTTTCTGATTATAGCCACTTACACTGCTTAAGGGCATAACCGTTCCATCTCCGGACACCTCAAAAGTATATTCGCCGATCAAATTCTTCTGAGCTGCAGTTTCATTACCTTTTGCACTGGCAGCAAATACAGAACTTGAAAGCGAGAAACAAAGAGTTAATGTTAAAAGCGCTGATAAAATCCGTCTAAATTTTTTATTCATATTAGTTCCTCCTAACTTAAATGGATATAACCTAATCCTGTATTTGGGCAGAAATAGATTTCTGCCATAAAACAATAGTCATTGACTATTATTATAATTATAATGCTTTTAAACAAAGAAAACCAGAAAGATACTTAAAGATAACAAAAGATAACAAAAAATAATTGAAAACTATAAAAAAAGATAAAAAATCGTGAAATTTTGTAACAATTTTGATTTAACTATAGTCTAAAATAATAGAGGAGGTAAAAATGGAAGAAATATATAAAAAGTATTCTAGATTGGTATATAATTATTTATACAAATTAACCAACAATACTGAAATTTCTGAAGAATTGACTCAAGAAACTTTTTGTAATGCTATTCAAGGAATTAAAAATTTTAGAAGAGAATGTTCTTTAAATGTATGGCTTTGTCAAATAGCGAAAAATAAATGGAAAGATTATATTATAAAAAATAAAAAATATGAATCAATACCATTTGATGATAATATTGAAGTCCAACTATCAGAAGAAGGTTTAGAGGAAACAATTAATTCTAGAGAAGAATTGATAAGTCTTTATCAAAAGATTCACAATCTAGATGCTAATACACGTGAAGTAATTTATTTAAGAATTAAAGGGGATTTTTCTTTTAAAGAAATTGGAAGAATATTACAAAGAAATGAAGAATGGGCTAGAGTTACTTTTTATAGGGGAAAATTAAAATTAAAGGAGGAATTAAATAATGAAAAACGAATGTGAAGTTATAAAGGATTTATTACCTAGTTATATTGCAGGAGTTTTAAGTAGTGAGACCGATGATGCTATTAAAGAACATATAACTAATTGTACTACTTGTAGAGAAATATTGAAAAACATGAATAATGGTGAAATAAATAAATCAAGTATTCAAGGTGAAAAAGAAGAAATTGACTATTTAAAAAAACACAATACAAAAATGAAAACTTTAAAAATAATATTAATATTAATTATATTAATATTAATCGCTTTTCCGTCTATATTTATAATTAAATACAACTATAATGTTAATATAATGAAATTAGTAAGTAATAATATTGAAAAAATCCAAGAAGAAAATAATTATACTGTTAATGTAACTGAACATAGAATTGACTATGAAAATAAAAGAGAATTTACAACTACATCTAAATATTACTATAAAGATAATAAATATAAAATTGAAAATCATTGTGGAAATGCATCTTTTGATGTAAAAAATAAAGATACATATTATTATGGAGAAATTGACACATGTACTAGGACTAAAATTGTAGAAGATATAAAGACAGTTTATAGAGAAAGTAGAAATTATGTTTATGTAAAAAAAGGAACTTTACTTAAAGATATAAAAAACGAAATTGAAATATTTGATATAAATTTAGGATTTTTTTCTAACATAATTATAAAAAGTGGATATCAAATTAGAAATGATCGATACAATGGTAAAGAATGCTATGTTATAAAGAAAGGAAATAATGAGGGATATAGTGAATTTTGGATTCAAAAAGATTCTATGATGATTATTAGAAGAATACAAGACCTTTATAATAATAGTTATACTGAAAAAAATTATAGTATAAGCATTAATTCTGTTAAGGAAAAAGATTTGGTAATTCCTGATTTAGAAGAATATAAAATTGAAGAAAGTATTAATAATGTTGATGAAGAATATATAGAACTATATAAAAATCTAATATAATGTAAGGAGATAAAGGTAAGTTTAATTAGCCTGAATAAGATAATGATTAAAGCACTAATAGTTGATGATAATTTATTGTATGTAAAAAATGTTTTTAATACCATAATAAATAGAATAGATAATGTACATATTAATTACATTGCTACAAATGTTAAAGAAGCATTACAGATAATTAATAATAATCAAATTGATTTAATATTTCTTGATTTAAAGCTTCCTGATGGTAGTGGACTAGATATTATAACCGAAGTGAAATGTTCTAATTACACAAAGAAGCCTAATATTATAATTTTATCAGAATATAAAGAATTAATTACAAATAATTTGGGAGATAATATAATTAATGTGATAGGAAAACTTGAAGAAAACGAATTAATTTATAATAAGATTTTAAAATCGGTTAATGCAATTAATTTTTCAACCTTTGAAAGTAGTATAAAAGAACTTGTAATATCTAGACTGACAAAAATAGGTTATAATTGGAAATATAAAGGAACGCTTTATATTTTAGAGACAATTATGTATATATATCAGCATAATAATATAGATTTGTTAGATAATATAGAAAAAAATGTATATACATATATTTCATATAAGCATAATAAAAGTATTAATAATATAAAAACCAATATAATAAAATCAACTAATTCAATAAGAAATAATGATTATACCACAATAAATCTAACACCTAAATTTGTTATTTCTAATATTCTTACTGAAATTATTAATAAATACAATTAGCCATAAATATATAAAATTATAATTATTTTATAAGTTTTAAGTAAAAGCCCCTTAACAAAGTTAGGGGACTTTTTAACAAAAAACAAAATATAAATATACGAATTCATTATTTTTTATAAAAATACCATAAAATGATAATAAAATCAAGTGATTTCTTCGTTTTCCTTATCTTCGTCATTGTTTAATACTTCAAGTTCAGGATATGTTGTATATAAAAATGGTATTTCACAGTCGATGTTCTCTAACTCTTCCCTATCAGGAAATGCCAAAATTAATTTATCAGCTTTAGGGAGGGATAGGGGATAGGAATTTATTAATTTAACAGTTCCCTTTTTATTATCTTCATTTGCTACAATGATATGATACAATAAATGTTCATTAGTTAGCAATGTAATATAAACAGGCTCATAGCCTTGATAAAACCTTATAAGGCGTTTTTTATACTTGCATAATATATCTAATGCTACCAACATATTATCATTAATTTTTCGTGTATTATGAACGAATATATCACCTTTTTTACTTACCATGTTATTATACAAAATGTTCTTGAAATTATCGTTTTCATTTCCAAACAATTTTTGTAGATGGCTTAATTTAGTACAGCCAAAATCTTGTAAAAAATTTATTACTTTTAATCTATCTTCCATAAACAAACCTCCTAACTAATAATTCTCATTAAATAGCCATATATCAATTTTTTATCTTCTCTAATTTCAGACACTCTTATCAACACATTATCCATAAAATGTGGATAGTTGTTGAATCTTGCAGGAACTCTAACTAAGCAAGTAATATTAGTAGTATCTAATTGAACAATAACACCACTATTTCCTTTTGGAAATGCTATTACTTTTCCTGTATATTCTCCACCTTCAGTTATATATTTTCGAATGCTTTTATAAGGGTTTTCAAGAAAGTCTTTGCTAGAGAGTTCAAAAACATTGTTTTCAATATTTATTTGCTTAATCCTAACTTTTAGATATTCTCCTGGAAAATACAGGTTTTTGCAATTAACAATATAAGTGTGTTGCAGATTATCTGCTTTGATTATAACCTCTTTTCCATATAATTCTACTAAAATATGCTTTTGACCGACAGCTAAGATTCGTACTCTAACAGCATCATTTAGTTTTAATTTTGGTAGTTCTAGTTCGGATCTTAACTGCATAGCATCTTTTCGACTTGCTATTGCTATACTGGAAGTTGTATCTATCTCTATTACAATAAAGTCAATTTCTGCTCCAAGCATTCCTCTAATAATGGATTTATTTACCTTTTCTATTCCTAAATGTGTACTAGGTACAAGTATTTTTATATCTTCGTACCATACAATAGCACATGATATATTTTCATTTTTAAATTTATAATACTCATCTTCTATTCCACTAATTTTGCCTGTTAATATTCTTTTTTCTTCTTTACTACGCAATAACTCTTTCATTGCTAATTCTTTCAAAAAATCACCTCCAATAAAAAAACATTTACCTTTTGTTTAGGTAAATGCTACATATTTATCATTTTTCTATTTAACTAGGATGTAGAAATGAAACATGTGTTGCTAAATACAAAACGAATATTATTGGAATAATAATTATAAAAATTCCAATAATAAACAATATTCTAATCCTTTTTTTTATCTTTAGAGTTTCGCTATCTTCGTTATAGATTATAATATATTTATTTACAAATTTAATAAGTAGTACAATGATTATTGGATCAATAACAAATAATAATCCTCCATAAATTATAAATGGGATAAATAAGACTACTAATCTTGAAGAATCACTTATCAAAGAAAATTTTTCTATTAACTTAAAACAAATTGTATTAATATCAGGTGCTACAATTAAAGTAAAAAATATTGTTAGTGTAAATATAACTACATACCATATTACTTTGGTCATTTGAACTTTGGTAGGTAATTTCATAATTTTTTCCTCCTACTCAACAATACAATATATTTAATTTTCAAACTTTATCGACCTTCTTGTAAACTTGCAAGAACAGCAAATCCTAATCCATAAAATGTTATAATTCCTATAATTGCTGCTATTAGTAATGCTACAAAAAGTTTTATAGCAATTTTAATATTTGTACTATTTTTTGCTTTTTTTATTATAAAAAGTAATTGTACTAAAAAAACAATTACAAATATAATTAATGGATATAATATTAACTGCATTATTTGTATTCTCTCCTTCTATTCTTCAGTTATTTCTATTGATTTTAGTTCTAATTTATCTAAAGGCATATCTAAACTTTCATATTCTACTTTTACATTTTTTCCTTTTTCTAAATTTCCTATTATTTGAGTATTATCTGTTATATAGGCTTTTACTGCAAATGGATAATTATATCCTGTGTCAGTATGCGTGTCATCTTCCAAACTATATTTTAAATATAGATGTCCAGATTCAGTATAAGCATCTCCAATGGTTACTACTGAAGGATATGTTCGATTGCCTTTTAACGCATCTTGTTTCATTTTATTGTAGTCATTTGATTTTAAAACAGTAATAGGATTATTTTTAGGATCAAAGTCATTATCTCCAAAACTATATCCTTTTTTACTTAAATCTCCACTACAAATAAGCAAATCTCCTTCTTCTATATAGCTAGTATCATATTCTTTTAATGTAAAATAATCGATACATTTTTGTTTTATATCAGTAATATTTGCTCTCGTATATTCTTCCATTTCAAAACCAAATTCTCCAAAATGTTGACCGTTAAATATGTATATATATCCATTGTGATGTAATTCTACCATTCCTTGAATATATACATCTTTAACAACTTCCGTTATTTCATTTTGCCTAGATGTATCATATATAATATTTCATTCTTTATCATATATAACGGAACTATCTTCTTTAAATTCAGTCTCATTTATTTGTGTATTTTTATTAAAGATTAATATTCCTAATAATATAGCTATTATTAATATAATACAAAGTACTGCAATTATTATTTTTTTCTCTTTCATATCTAATCATCCTTTCAGATTACTATTAATTAAAATGATTATATCATATATTTAAAAAGTATCCCAGTCTATTTTAGGTTTCTTCTTAGTTTTTCTCTTTATCTTTTCCTTTTTACTATTAACTTGTACTTTTTCAGGCATATTTTTAGTCCATTTAGGGGTATATTCCAAAACAGAACTATCTTTTAGTTTTTTTGCAAGTGGATGTTCTGTATATCTCATTTTGTCTAGTAATAAAGGCTTATTTCCTCGCAAAATCACCAATAATTGTGTAGCTGCCATTCTTAATATTTCGTCTTTATTAAGCAAATTTCTTTGTAAAGTTGTTATATTTTTTTGACCAAATTCAAATTCTCCTTCAAGTCCAGCATCTTTTTTTATACTTTGAGTTTCAACGGTTGATACACCAACTAAATCACAAAAAAAGCCGAGCTGTTAAAGTGTCTGTTGTTCCTAAACTAATTCTTGTATCACAGTTTCCAACTATCTCATCAGATAAACCATTTGGATAGCGATTGTCTAATTGCCCGTTTATTTTGTGTGATAGGAATTAAGGAAATACCGGCGACTGCGCACCGTGCTTATCTTCCTGTTAAAATCAGATATAGAACCTATGTTTGCGAATTCGTCTAAAAAACAAAATACTTCGTTTTCACATTTTCCAGTAGGTTGTGAATCAGCATATCTAACTAATTTGATAAACAAAAATGTAAAAAACAAAGAGGACAAGAAATCATTGGAGGAATCAACATCACTTGTTACAATATAATAAATACAATGTTTCTTTCCTGGCAATATTAAATCAATATCACTTTCATTTGTTAGTTTTTGTAAATCTTCATTTTGAAAGGGTTGTAGTCTAGTTCCAAGACCTGTAATGACTGATGCTTTTATCGTATCGCTACCACTTGCAAAAATATTATAACTCATTCTTGCTGGGTGATCTTGTGGCATTTTCTTAAATATATTGTCTATCTCTTCAATGTTGCCGTTTGCAATATGATGGTAGACATTAGTTAGCGTATTTTTATCAGATAAATTCTCCAAAAAATAGAACAAAAAAGCCTTTAGCAGATTTTCTTCAGCACGAGGCCAAAAGTCGTCTTTGCCACTTTTCTTTTGTGTATTGCTAATAATTACATTTGCCGTTGTTTGAATATCTGTTATAGTTTCATTTTCTCCTAATGGATTCCAACGGTCAGAGTGTCGCATATCTTTTAAATTAAAGACTTTGACAGTATAACCAATATTCCTAAAATAACTAGATGTAGTTCGATAAATTTCTCCGTTTTGGATCAGTGCAAATAATTGATTTTTTATATTTAGAAAGTTCAAGCAAATTCGTCAATAAAAATGAAGTTGTTTTCATACTTCCGACTACTACCAAAAACAGCAATATTTTTATTAAAGTAACTGTCAAATGGTAGTTTTACAATATAATTATTTAATTTTCCTAAAATAATACCAGGTACATCATTTATTCCAAGTACTTCTTTTAATTCAGTTTCATTCATCCAATTTGATGTTCCATAAGTTCCATCTTCTGTTTTAAAATTAATACCTTTATTTTCGTTTTCCTTTTTGAATAGTACAAGTAATATGTCTATAATAATAAAAATTGAAATAAGGGCAATTATGAAGCAAATTAGTACATATAAATTATTAGTAAGTAAAATATCTCTTTCAAAGCATATATTTAAAATACTAATATAATTTTTTATATTGATATCTAGTACAATATTTAAGATTAAACAAAAAAATAAAAATATGTAAAAACATATCTTCTTAATCATAAACTCTGCGTTCTTTGTCAATGTATTCTTCCAAGTCAATTGCAATATATCTAGCTGTTGGGAGTTCTTTTTTTAATTCCTTTTCCAGTTGTGTATCGCAAATAATATCAATACTTTTATTTCTATTTTCTCTTAAAAATTGTTTGATTCTATTTATTTTTTCAGTATCTAAAAAGTAAAAATATGCAATATAGGTCTTTTTATAATCTGTATAATCACAAAAAGCATATTCTGCTAAAACAACCTTATTCCTATAATACTTATTCATAATTCTAGCCCAATTTATACTATGCAAATATTTTAATCTTTCTCTATTTTCAATTGTATCTGTAATAATTAGAACTTGATTCATACCGAAAGCAAAATCATTTACATTAATTTTTGACGCATCATGAGTTAATACAATAATATTTTTATAGCACTTTTCCTTTTGAATGTCATAAACTACTGACATTACATATTTAGAATCTTGTTCTTCTGTAATTTGGTAAGTCAAATATTCAAAACCATTTATTTCAAATATTCCTATAAATCTTCTAGCTGTAATAGTAAATTGTTCTTTATCTTTTATATTAAAAGAAGGGGTAAAGGTAACTAATTCACATTTATTATAAAATGCGCCTAGATTACTAATTTGTAATAACCTAGATAAATATTTTTTATTTCTATTTCTTTTGTTATATGCAAAGTTAAATAATCTACAATATTCAATGCCTATTTCGTCAAGCATTAAATTTGTTTTTACTTTCTTGATAAAATTCTTGTCAATTAGATTATTAACTCTATTTCTATAATAATATTTGCTAGAGGGAAAAAAGTATTGACTATCTGCCATACTTAAATATTGAAACTTAGCAATGAATTTTATCAATTCAATTTCATCTTCACCGATTTGGAAAATAGTTCAAAAAATCACCTCCAATTAACTTAAAAAATTTTTCAATAAATTGTCCGTTGGTAAGATATTCGATAGCATACGCTATCGCCTACTTACCTCCACTCAAAAAACTATCAAATTGATTTTTTAAAATCCTTTAGTAGCAACGATTTGCTCATTTCACTACCTATCAAATTTTGTTGAATTAGAAACTATCAAAAATTTGATACTTTTTGAAACTGTTTTTTTCTAAATTTGGAATGATTTTTTTGCTATCACATACATAAATTTCTGTGTGTGGAATTTCAGAAAATTCACCTTTCACACAATAAGACATTTTTGTTGCGTTATCATCTTCAACAACTTTACTTAAAACTAAAGCATCTGCAATTGGTTTTATATATTTATTATCGACATCCCAACCAACTATTTTGTCAAATATCTTGATATAGATAAAAATTTCATTTTCAAATAAGTTGCTAAATTTTTTAGTACATTCAGCAACATTTAATAAAATTCTTTTATGTGTATGTGTTTTTTGATTTTTTAAACTTTTATATGATGGTAATACTTCAGGAACATATATTTTTAATATTCCATTATTAAAGTTTGCCTTATATTCATTATCAATTGTTTTTATTTTTTCATATTCAAATTCAACATTTTGGTTATATAGCTTAATTTCAGCTAATATATTATATCTAGTTCTTTCAAAATTCATTAAAAAACTTTCTATTTGTAAATCAGTTAAACTATTATTTCTTATCATTAAATCTATATTTTGTTGTAGATTCAATAAATTTTTCTGTAAATTTTCACTTATAATCATAAATAAAGTCCTTTCCTTAAAATATTATTGAAGGGCAATACAAAAAGGAAAACACTTTATTTCTATTCTTCGTTTTCGATAAATTCGTCATAAGCTGCAAAAACTGCATCTGTAAGTTCTTCTCGAACTTTGCTATTTAAAGGATGGCACATATCACGATATTGTCTTTCCTCATTTACTAATTTTCTTGATGGCATTGAGATAAATCTGCCTCTTTCATTTTCTAATAATGTGATTCCTCTAATAATAAACTTTTCACTTAAAATAACATTAGCATACGCTAAAACTGGTCCTCTCTTTTTTGCTCTAAAAATTTTAACATTTGTAATTTTCATAATAAAAATCCTCCTATAAATTTATTTTTGAAGGGCAAATTTATAGTAAATTACTAACTTTTCTATTTACCTGTTTTAGGCAAAATTTCTTCGTGTTTTTCTTGTGGTATATGCGTAATTGTAGTCCATTTGCTGTTAGCTTCAGCAGTTACACCATAGTAAACACCTACTGTCTTTGTATGATTAGTAAAAGTATCATTTTCTTTTAAAGTGTCAAATGATTTACATTGCATTGTTGGACTTGTACTTTCTTTAAATCCTTTTTCTACTTTTCCAAAATCATACATTGTTTCAGTAATATATTCGTCCTCTGCAAGTTCTATTGTTGTAAAGTCTAAATCGTAGTTTTCTTTTGTACTTAGATTATCTCTAAATAAGATATAATCTTCTGACTTATTTGTTTTATAAAATACTTTATAAGTTAAGTCTTGATTCCAAGTACCAGTTGTCATTTTTTCTAGTCTAATATAGTCAGTTGGTATATAATCAAACCATTTAAAGTTTTCTAAAAATACATTTGATGCGTTTCCTACATTTGTAAAAGTATAATCAACTTTTTCTCCTGGTTTAATTTCTGTTGTACCTTCTTTTTCAACTGTTACCTCAATATCTGTACTATCATTTTCAATAGTTATAGGGACAATTTCATGATTTTTAACTATTTCAAATTCAAAAGTATTTTCATTCAATAAATAATAAACAGAACCTGTATCTAATTCTTTTAGATAGTATTTTCCTTTGTAGATGTCTTTACTTGTTGCTTTTCCTAAACTATCTGTGGTTAATGTTTCAATTAAATTATTATCTTGATTATATAGTCCAAATACTGCTCCTTCTATCTTTTTATCTTTATCTTTTGAATCAACTTTTGTAATTTCAACATTTCCTCTAATTCTTTCGTTTTCAAATACAACATCTTTTATTTGATTTTCTTCTAATGTAATTGTTTTTTCTTCATTGGTTATGGCATATTCCTCACTTGTTTCTGTTTCTACTAATTTTAAACTTTCATAATCTCTTAATGGATATTTTTGTGTAAGTGCTTCGCCGTTTTCGTTTGTAACAATAGTTTCTAATAAGTTATTGTCTTTATCAAAAACATTAAATTTAACACCTTCTAATTTTATTTGGTTGTTATCTTTATCAACTTTTATTATTCTTATTTGTCCCTTTTTAAGTTCATTTTCAATAATGTTTTCTTCTGTTGTATCCCATTTAACCTCAACTGTTTTGTCAGCTGCTAAGTTGTACCATTTTCCTGTATTTTTTTCAATTAGTTTATATTCTCCAATTCTTAAGTCATTTACTTGGAACTCTCCGTCTACATTGGTTGTATAAGTTCCTATAACTCTTTTAAATTCTTCTGAATATAAATCAAAATCGACATTTCCCAAAGCAATTTTGTGATTATCTTTATCTACTTTGTAAACCTTTAAATTTCCTCTTTTGTGTTCATTTGTTATAGTTTTAGTAGTAGTTTTATTATATTCGACATCTATATCAAAAGTAGATTTATTTAAAATATATTTATCATTTGTTGCAATTTCTTTTAGTATATATTTTCCTTGATACAACATTGAAAAACTAGCTTTTCCGTTTTTATCTGTTGTTACATTTCCTATAACTGTTCCATCAGGTTTTTGTAATTGGAATGTAACACCTTCAATACCACCTCTTGTTTCAGCATCTATTTTATCAAGCTGAATTTTGCCAGTATTCGTTTTTACATTTAGTTTTGCTTGACCTGATACATCTCCAAACGGATCATAAGTCAACATGTAATCTTGTGTTCCAGGTACTGTTGTTCTTCCATAAAATACTGGATAATTTTTGCATTTTGCTCTTAATACCACTGTTACATTTACATCTTTATCCAATTGTGATTTTGGAATTTTAACCTTAAAATGTTCATTTCCTCCAAATGTTGATTTTTCTGTGTTTGACATATTAGTAATTTTACTTCCGTTTGGCATTCCTGCTGTTGAAATTATTGAATATTCGCTTGTTTCAACTGGACTGTCAACGACATATTCTTGTGAATAATAATCGCCATCTTCAAAAAATGAACCTATTTTATTTGCTTGAACATCTGTATTCATAGGCGTTTGATTTCCGTTTCTACCGAATGTTTACAAGATTAACAATTGCATTTTTTATAGCAACACCTTGTGCATCGCCACCCTGATAATAAGAACTTGGATCTCGATTGTAAAGGATGCAGTAAACGGCTTGCTTTGTAGCAACGAAAGCATCTTGATAATTTGCAACACCCATTGCTTCAGGTGATTGGTAAGGATAACCATTTATTGCGACACGCCATAAACGAACATCGTTCATAACCTCATTTACATTAACACCATAGCTTTCTCCAGCTTGTGGAGTTCCAACACCTGGTGCATCTTTATCAAGACAATAAGCTGGGTATTGTCTGCCACCTTGCTCATAGTAAGCATAGTGAGTTATGATATAAGACCAAGCGTGTTGGTTAGTATCATAAAATTGCAAATGCCTTCCACATTCGCCACCATTTCTAACAACTGCTGAATTAATTTCAACAGCATTTACGAAATTTGAAAATGTTGATAATAATGTTAGTATTAGCATTAAAATTGCCATACTTTTTTTTGTTATTTTTTTTAACATAATAAAATCCTCCTTTTTCCATTAAAAATAGACACTTTCATAAGTGCCTATAATTTTTTAAAATATATAACATTCTGTCATTATAAATTGTCCGTTGTTGTAATAATCTTCGGCATAAACTCTAATCGTACCAAAAGAATATTTTATAAAGTTGATTACTCGTGATTCTGCGAAAGTGAATTGATTTGTTTTAGTTCTTATTGATGGGTCTACTTGTATAGTATATCCGTGTGTTTTCATATTGTCAGATGGGTTATTGTTAATTACACTTTTTATTCTATTAATCATTGTGTCATTTCTAACAAATTTTTCTCCCTCTGCTTTTGTAGTTTGAGTTTGTGCCTGTGTTGTAGTAGTTTGTTTTTGTGGAGTATTTGCCACACTTTGCTGGGTTGTCTGTTGTTTTTGACTTTGTACTGGTGTACTTTTCTGTGTTTGCTTTTGATTTACAGTTGCAGTTTTACTCTCATTTGGTTTGACTGTATTTACTTGTGATGTTTCTGTCTGTTGGTTATCAGCTACTTTTGGCTGTTCTTCTGTTTCCTCTGTAACTGCTTCAGCAATTTCCATATTTGCAAAATCCTCTAATTGTTCATCTGTTTGTTCCTGTGTAGTATTATCAGTTGTAGTATCAGCAATAGTTTCTTTGGCGTTCATTTTACTTTTTACAGTAAACAATATCCCCAATAAACAAATTACACTAACCATTAGTAAAATAACGATTCTACTAATTAATTTTTTCTTATTTTTCATAAAACATCACCCTTTCTTATTTTTATTAGTATATAGGGTAACATGTTTTATATCATTTTGACAATGCTCAAAAGAAAATTTTTTATTTTTCTTCTAATGCTTGAACGCAAAGCCTTTGGTCAGGTTGTTTTCTAACACAAGTTAATAAAGTTAAAATATTTTCATTACTTTTTTCTAATTTTGACCAATCTGTTGCAGAAATTTGTGTAATACTATTAACTTTATATTTTTTTGTGCCTAAAAAACTTGTATAGGTTATTTTGTCGCCATTTTCTAAAGTATATAATTTAGCCCAATAATTACTAGAATTATGAGCTGCTAAACATACATTGCCATTTAAGTATGAAGAGTTATCAAAGTGTCCTACACCTTTATCAAGTGTTTTTAGTGTAGTTCCCTCATAAATCAAACCCTTAAAACCTATCTTGTCAATTTCAATAACACCAATTACAGTTTCGCCATCAATTTTTAGCTTTAAGTCATCATTATTGGTGCAATTATCTATTCTTTCTTGAACATTATTGTCAGAGTAAATTTCACACACACTGTCAACTTTTCTTTTATTAGCAAAATGTTTTACAATAAAAAATGTTGATATAATTGCAATAATGATAACTATTACTATAACTGATATTGTGATAGCTTTTTTTATGTTTTTACTCAATTTTTATCGCCTCCTTTCGTTCAAAAATAATAGAACTAGCTAATTATCTAGTTCTAAAATACTTTTAATATATTTTGAAATTTCGGAAAACTGACTAGGATTTGTAATTTTTTTAATTACATCGTCTAAATCAAAAGGATCAAAGACAAAATCATAAATTCCTAAAGTTAAGGCATCTTTTAGCTCTTTGACCTTATCATTTTCCAAAATTAAAATAACTTGTAAATTTTTTTCTCTAACTTTAAACATAAAGTCTTTGAAATTATATTTATTAGGTTGAATAGTAGCAATTAGAGTTGTTGCTTGTTGTTCTTCTAAAATATAATCAGGGTAATATACAATTCTACTATTTTCAATTTTTTTGCTTAAATCTCTATCTAATTGTTCATTATCTGTAAATATTAAAACCAATTTAAAAAACCTCCTTAAAAATTTATTCAAAATAGTCTTCAGGATTAGCATAATTTCCATTAATTCTAACCTCAAAATGTGCATGAGGTCCTGTTGAATAACCTGTTGATCCAACTTTTAAAACTGCTTGTCCCTGTTCTACTACTTGATTTGTTTTTACTAATATTTCGCTACCATGTGCATAAAGAGTAACAATACCATTGCCGATGGTCTATCATAACCATATTTCCATAAGCTGAATTATAACTTGCATTGATAACTGTTCCATTTGCCATTGCTACAAAAGTTGCTCCCATTGGTGCGCCTACATCTGTTCCAGTATGTAATTTATAAACTTTAGTAATAGGATGAACTCTCATACCAAAATGAGAAGAAATTTTTGTATATCCATGTATTGGCCACTTAAACATTCCTTTTGCTACTAGACTTTTACCATCTGTTATAATTGTCGCTGAAGAATTATTGTTTTGTAACCAACTTACATTTTCCTCACCTTCATAATAACCATTAGCTGCTTGTATAACGATTTCAACATCTTTGTCTAAATCGTCTTTTCTAATATGTAATTTATTTTTTAAATATTCTCGTAATCGTGAATACTTTTCCCCAATTAGTTCCTCATTTGTGAATACTTTACCTGTTATTTTTGTATTTCCATTAGTTGTTGTTTGCTCTTGATAATTATATTTGTAATGTCCCATTATGGTATCGCTTTCTATTAGTACAAAAGATGTCTCTTCTTTAGTAGAAGTAGTTTCTTTTCCATCTTCATCTTTTGTAGTAGTTTCAACTTTTAAGGTTACTGTTTCATATTTAAAGGTACTCTCAAATTCCTTTGCTACTTGATTTAATAAATTTTCGTCTATTTTTGTATGATTCGTCATATTGTGAAAAGCCATTAAAGCATATAAATGCGACCATTGAATCAGTTTATCATTTTCTCTATTATTCATATCAAGTAAATATTCAGTTTTTTCACTACCTTTATAATTATGACAAGTATTTAAGTATTCAGATTTTTTGATACATTTATTTTTTATTTCCAATTGTGCTGGTGGCATAGAAGCATCGTCAGTTTGTACCTCTTGAACAAAGATAGCATCTATAATTGAACATATTGCAAAAAATAACAAACCTATTATGATAATAAATGGCAAAAATGGCTTTATTACTTTAAAAGCAATTTTTTTAGCTTTATTTTTCACCTTTGATTTTGCTTTTTCTTTAAGGCTCATCATTATCACCTAGTTTCTTTAGGTTTTCAGTATCTTTTGTAACTTTGCTTATATATTCAGTATTTTGGAAATTAGTTTTAATATGTTTATTGCCTTTATATGAATTATTATCAAACTTACCTTCAGCAAGACTTGCACCTGTTTTTAGATATGTTTTTGTGGCATTATAACCAGTTTTTAAAACACCACCTGCAACATTTTTAGGATTTATTTTATTTCCATTACTTATATTTTGCTTATTTTCTCCGTTTGGCTTTGGTATTGTTATTTGTTTGTTTTCTTTTTGTTTCGGTATTACATCTCTAATAGGATTTACATTTCCGTTGTAATCTTTTTCAGGACTTAAATTTTCTGTTGGATTAACAACTGATTTTACTCTTGATACAAAACCTTTGAAACCATTTCCAGAACCTTCATTATTTCCATTGTTATTTGAAATATTAGAAGATGGACTTTTAAATTGTTCTTTTATTGCACCTAATCCGAATCCCATCATAGCACCCATTCCCATAACTCTACCTGTCATTTGTTCATTATCCACACCAGCAATCCTACTTGTTAGGTTTTGTAAACAATTTTGTAAGGCATCTGCTAAAGGAAGAATCATCATAGCCCATATAAGACTAACAGCCCAGCCACCACCACTAGGCAAAAAAGCAAGATATATTAAAAACAAAAAGCAATATATAAATTGCATAAATATATTCATTATTATTTGACCAGCCCAAATACTTGCAGCCGTTACATTTTTGTTAATTATCCATAAACCACAAGCAACAGGGGTAAAAATACAAAATATTATAATTGTAAATTGTCTAACAATAAATTTGATATTTAATTTTACAAAAAGATAAATAAACATTGCTATAACTAAAGCTGTTGTAATAGCATTTCCTGTTCTAATGCTTGTTAGCATACTATTTCCTAGTGAACTATCCAAAGTACCACTATTAGCTGCTGTTACTAATAAATGTACTAAACTGTTATTCATAAATAATAAAAATCTAATAAATAATGGTGCTAAAGCAATCGCAACACCACCGAAAACATAACCTCATTAAACTTTCTTTTGCTTCATTCTTTTTAGCTGTATTCATACCAGCAATCATAATTTTATACGATAAGATAAATACAGCAATTAAAATTAGACTACTAGAAATAATCGCAAAAACAGTGTACCATTTCATAGTTTTATTCCATAAGTCAGCTGTAAAAGGGGATAGACTATCATTTTCAGCATTATTATTAAAAATTAATGTATCATAATCTTTAAATCCAACATTTGCCTCTTTTCCAGTAGTAAAATCAAAGACGGTTTGTGCTATTCCTCCAATACATTCAGCAATTATTTTTTCAAAAAGTGATCCATCTTCTTTTTTAATTTGGTCTTTAAATTTGACATCGTCAGCAAAGCACATAGGGCATAATAAAAAAAGAATTGTAATTACTACCAATGCACTCTTAAAAATTTTTTTCACATTATCACTTCCCATTATTAAATTAGGGCAATAGGAAACTTTTTTAAGTAAATACAAATTCTTTTTCATAAGGTGTTATTATAAATTTTATGGCTGTTACACTATTATTAAGACTTACTACACATTGACCTGGCGATGCAGTTGTTAAAAATTCTTTTGTTCCTTCAGCTAAATTAAAAAAGTCTACAACACTATCTACGCTACCAGGACTTTGCTTAAATAAGTACCTAGTTGAACATATATTTATAATAGTTTTTCCGTTCATCACAACCGTAAAAATTCGTCAATAAATTGGCTACCGAATAAATAGAGGAACATTGTATTTACGACCCCTACGAGCTACATTTACAAGAAACTCTGCCGATTCTTGATATTTTAAAAACAACCAAGCCTCATCACATACAATAATTTTTTTCTTTTCTCTATTTTTCAATATAAACTTTTGCCATACCCAAGTTAGAATAACAAAACTAGAGTAAAGTTTTGTAAATTCGTCCTTAATTTCGCTCATATCAAAGCAAATAATATCTTCGGAAGATGTGATTTTACTTTCACAGTCAAAGATTCCTAGAGAATTACCTTGTAAAAATGGTACAAGAATATCTGCCAACTCTTCACATTTTCCTCGTTCTTGTAATTTCCTTTGAAAATCGCTCAATGTAGGCATCTTCTTTTGGATTTTTCCGACTGCATATTTACCATTGTCTAGCTTTCCTCCTTTTCTTTCGTACAATGAATTTATATCTGTTGTAATACCTTTTTCGCTATATAATTGATTAACTACAACCTCTATTTCAGTATTTTCTGTTCCTGTTAGTGTTCTTCCGTAATTTCTACAAATTGTTGCTAGTAATGACCTTATTTCAGCCACTTTGTCGTTTATATTTAAAAATTTGTTATGACCTTTTATGTCGGGTTCTATTTCAAAAGAATTTATTCCAGCTGATTGCCCCTGTTCAATTTTTATAATTTTCCCACCAAGCATTTTTGTAAGATTTGCATATTCACCGTTCTACATCTATAAAAAAAGCACCACAACCGAGTTGTTGCAATGTTTCTAGCAGTTAATGTCTTTAATGCTACACTTTTTCCTCCTCCACTTGTACCACAAATAAATACATGAGGATTTGGCAAAGCAGGAGGACCGAATAAAAGTATCTATGTAGACAGGTGCATTCGTATACATATTTCGACCGATAAAAATTCCTTTATCGTGGCTTAAATTAGGATTAGAAATTGGAATTAATGTTGCAATACCGACCTGCTACCATATTTCTCTCATGATTTGGAATAGGTATCTCACCAGTTGGAAGAATTGTTTTATAGCCTTCTAATTGTCTAAAGGTTAATGTTCTTATCATTGCTGTTTTTTTGTTTAATTCACTTTCTAATATTTTTGTCTTTTCGTTAAGTTCTTCAAGACTTTCAGCATTTAGAGATATAAAGATAGTTGCGAAGAATAATTTATCTTGATTCGTTTGTATAAGCATTCTTAAATCTTCCAAATCTCCAATTTGTTTTTCAAGTTCAGGCAAATGTAGTATATTTCCGTTGTCTTGAATATGTTGCATATTCACTTTGACTTTGTACTAATTTTTTTGTTAATTGATTAATAGTATTTCCATTGTTAGCTGGTTCAACTTTTACAGAAATATTAATATTTCCAATATGAAATAGACTGTCTAACCAACTTACCCAAGTTTGTTCAGGATAAATAGTTAATACAAACATTCTACTAAATTTATTATAACCAAGAACTAGATAATCTCGTTTTTCTTGTAATGCATCAGGCAAAATAATGTCTGCAATAGTAGGAACATTATCAAATATGTTTATTTCTTTTTTCTTTTGTTTTCTGTTTTTTACCAACATATAGATTTTTCCCTCCTTCTTTTAATTTACTAATATTTAAACCGGAATTTTTGTTTAATTCCCTATAAATTAAATTATAAAGTTCGTCTTCGTTAAGTATCTCGCACATAATTTTTGCTCTTAATAGATTTCCTGTAAATGCTGTTGATTTTCTATTTAATTCCTCAATAGCGTTTTCATATAGTCCATCATAAGAGATAATTGCATAGTTTTTTACAACTGATATTGTTCTATTTTCCATAAGGTTTTGTAGATATTCTATTAAGTAATCTTTATATTCCTTTATTTTAAAGCTATTTGCTTTATTTTCTTTTAGCAATGAGATTACTTTGCTAGTGTCTATAAATTCTGTTGTGCTAAAAAATTGAATGGGGTAGTCTATTGCTAAAGCTGTTTGGATCAGTACATTTTCAATTGCATTTTGTTCAGAATCTGAAAGCATATTGTAATCAATATTTCCAAGCCTAATAATATTAGAATATCTATTGCCTAAACAGATAATATTATCCTTAATTTTCATATCAAATATATCTGCTAGTTGTTTTTTATGACCTTTTTTACTTTTTTCTTTTGTATCATTTTTTGAATCTTGCTTAAGATTAGTATTTACAGTCTTTTTCTTACGGTTTAGATAAACTGCTGTACCAATTACAAAAGCAACAGTCAAAAATAGAAAAATAAACATTATAATCATTTAATACACCTCTCATATACAAATTTTTTCTTACGAAAGATATACTTTATTGCAAAATAAAAGAACTTATCAAAGTTCTGTTCACCAATTTTTAAAAAGCTACATAGCAAGAAAAAGGTTGCTACTAAGCTAATGAAAGATATTTTTATAATTAATGGTATAGGCATTGCGAGTGTTCCTAAACTAGATGCACCAAGCATTATATAAAGAACTTGCCTTAAACTTAAATACCCTCCAAAAATCTTTTCTTCGCGTTTTATATCGAATGGCACTTTAAAAATTCTCATAATCTTATTACCTCCTAACTACCAAGCAAATTGCCGGAATTATTAGTTGCAACATTTATGATAATACCTGCGATTATAAGTGATGCACCAAGTATAACACCACCACCGACAAATCCAAGCAAGAGATCCAATTGATTCAGCTCTTTTTTGTGGATTATTAGCATTAGCAATCATTTTGATCGCTGCAACAACTACACTTGCAAAAATTAGAACGCCACCTAAAGGCATTGCAATAGATGTTATTACTCTTTTTATATTATCTGTTGCTGTTTGTACCTCTGCTGTTCCAATACCTTCAGCAAAACATACATTACTTTTAGTTGCCAATAATGTAATTGTTGTTCCTATTGTAGATAATTTAGTTAGTAATTGTTTTTTCTTTTTTGATAAATTCATAATTTAATCACTCCTTTTACAATTTTTTTGAAGGACTAATTGTAAAAGAAACACTACATTTTTAAATTAAATTCTTAAAATAGACAATAAAAAAAGGAATACATAGAAAAACTACAATTCCAAACAATAGGCTTATTGAAGATGTTAAGAATTTTGATTTTATCTTTTGTGATTTTATCAAACACCCTATTGAAAGCATAATAAGTGAAAATATTAACAATGATACAAGTATTATTAATATTACCTTAAAGCCAACAAAAAAGATGGAAGATACAATATTTTGAAAATTGTTCATATAATCATTTAGCATATTTTCAGCTCCTTTTAGGCATTATTATTAGTATATTTATTGATAATAGACCTTTTATAATAATTTAATAAATCATTTGGCGAATGTTCTTGTGCTAATATGTATAAATTGATTAGTGTTTCTCTATTAACCTGTGCAAGTAGATTACAAAATTTGCTATTATATAGGTCATAGAGAATATATATAATTTCTTTTAACATTTGGATTTTATCTTCTTGCATAATAGCCAATATTTCTTGTGTGTATAAAAAATCTAGGCAATCCAAAATATTATAGAATTTTGTTGAAATTTTTTTATTATTATTTATTATAAAATTAAATAAGTCATCTATATTAGATTTTATATTATTATTGGTGAAGATTTTTTCATACCCACCCATGAAATTTTTTTCGTACCTACCTATGAAATTTTTTTCATACCCTAAAGAATCACTTAAGAAAATTTTTCTTTGAAAATTATTCTCTATAACAATTCTTATATAACCTCGTTCTTGTAACTTTGAGATTGCTATTTGTATTGCTCTACCAGTACAATGATATAAATTAGCAAAATAATTATTAGTAGCAAAGCAATAACCTTCCTTATTAGATAAACAGGTTATTTCACCATACAATAATTTAGCTTTATCAGTTAGTTCGTCATCGTAACGCACAACTGCTGGAATAATAGCATAGTAATTGCTTTTATTTTCTTCATTCACTGTTTTTCTCCGTTTCTATAAAATTTTTATCTTCTTTTTTTCCTGCTAAAATACAGGCATATAAAAAGAGGCTAGTATTAGCCCCTAAAAATAAACCAATAAAAAATTGTATCATTTCAATACCTCCATATTTACAAACAAATTTATATTTTTTTAAGTTGGCGCGAATGAATTTTTACGCACCAGTTTTTAGGCGTACTTGCGCCAAGTTTGTAACTTTTATCAAATTTATTCAATATTTTTTAAACCTTATTAAATTATTTTAAATTTATATTTTTCCCTTTAAAGTATTGATTTTTCTCGAAAATCGCTATATAATAACTAAAATTAACTATTGGTGACGCTTCAAGATAAGGTAGCTCTTAATCTGACGGTCGGAGGTTCAAATCCTCTATGGCTCACCATTTCAGAGATTTTAGATATAAAATTGGATTCCCCAGTTTAAATATTTAAAATCTCTTTTTTTGCTTATTTATTCCCCAGTTTTAAAAAGGAAGTGTTCTATAACTTTCTGGTGTTTTTAATCTGCCATCTCCACGAGTATGTCCTATTACTTTATATTTTTCATTATAAATTGGAGAATCTTTATAAGCATTATTGATAGATAATTCATTTGTATCTTCTTTAATAGCACACCATTTTAAGCCACAAGCCTCCTCTGGTCTAAGCCCAGTTAATAGCATTGTTTTAAATAAAAGTGATATATCTGTATTTTCTTTTTAAAAACAATCAATCCATATATTTTGTCTATCAGATTCAATAAAAATAATACTCTCCTCTTTGTCCGTATATGGTCTTTTAGGCTTTTTTAGTTTAGGAATAAAGTAAATATACCCTTTATCTCTTGCAAAGTCTAAAATCATTTTTTAAACAATATACATAGTTTCTTTATTTCGATAACCATTAAAAGACATTATACAATCTTTAAAATTCTTTTCAGTAAGTAAGCTATATTTTTGTTATTTTTAAAATATGGTATTATTTGAGTGTTTATAGCATCATTATAACCCTGTAATGTTTTAGGACTTAAAGGCTTTGGATTGTCAATACTTTCTTTTGTGATTGTACAATATGATTATTTTCAAAGGTTAATACTTGAAATATATTATTAATTAATCTCATAATATCCATAAGTAATTTTTACTGATATAATATCATTCCCATATTAAATAAATTATTAATACAGGGTATAACGTAAAAGTTAGCATTTGTCAGCGCCCTTTTTATAAATTTTTTAAAAAATTATTAGAATTTCTAATATTTTAAATTCTCTTTGTATAAATAAAAAAATTTCTGTAATAGCATGAGCATATTACAGAAAATATAGAGCAATTTATTGCTTTGAAGTTTGAGGATTATTTTTAGTGCCCAAACTTTACCAGCTTGGTATTTTCTTATGACTAATTGCAAAAATTAAAGGATTAGTAAGACTTCGAATATAATTAAAATATAAACTCTTAAAAAGAATAAACTTAAAGTTATTCTAGTTTAAAATAAAATTGCCTTAAAATCTCCGAAATATAGTTATAAAAAGGAATTTGACAAAATAAGAAAAGAATATGATTTAAAAGGTCAAATTAAAACTGTAAGTAATATTGCTTGTGAATATATAATAACATCTGACAAGCAATTTTTTGAAGAAATAGGTCAAGAAGAAACAAAAAGATATTTTAAAACGGCATATCAATTTGTTTCTGAATATAAAGATTTAGGCGAACAATACATTTTATCTGCGCAAGTGCATAATAATGAGGAAACTCTACATTTGCACTTGATTTTTTTGCCTGTTGTTCACAAAAAAGATAAAAATGACAATGATATTGATAAATTAGCTTGTAGTGAGTTTTGGAAAGAAAAAGATAGTTACAGAAGATTACAAGATGCTTTTTATGATTATATGGTATCACATAATTTCAAACTAGAAAGAGGTTTGCCAAAAGAAGAAAATAACAGACAACATTTAGATTTAAAGGAATTTAAGCAAATAACTAATTTTGAAAATACAAAAGAAACACTAAAAAATATTAAGTTAGAATTGCAAGAAGTTCCAGATATAAAAGACTTTAAAAGATTATCTTTCAATAGAGAGGAAAAGATTTTAGAAGAAATTATAAAGCCAAAAGATGAAGTTATTGAGAAATTATATCAAGCTAATGTTACTTTACAAGAAAAATTATCAAGACAAGCTAATATTATTGATGAAGCTGAAAAGTACAAAAAAGAAAGAAATTCTATACTTGCTGATAATAGAGAACTTCATAATCAAGTAAATAATATAAAAGCAGAATATAAGAAAAAGGAATTTGATATCTAACTCCTTAATCTTTCTTATTCTAAAGTTTTATTATTTTTTATGTTCACATTTATAAAATAGTAGATAATATTGATAGTATAAATATAATAATAAAAATTTTATTTCCTATCAAGCTACTTAAAATCGCAAGTATTATAAATACAAATATTTCTGTAAAGCATAAACTCATTTGCCCTACTGATGATAATAAATCATGATCTTCTTTTGATTCTTTAATAATATTTTGTATTGATGTTTCATATACTTTTTCAAAATTATCACTTAATGTTTTATTAAAAGATATCATTATTTTATTTTTAACAAATAAAAATACTCCTGTTATAATTATTTTTATAATTGTTAGTAAATCATTTGATTTTGATATATTTTTATCTGAATATTTGCCTATTAGCATTATTGTAATAGTTTGTAATAGTAATGAAACTATAATTATAGAAGAAAATAAAGGAAAATCTTCTAAAACTATATATAAATACAATGGCACAAATTGTCTTTCTATTATATGATTTGTTTTTAATGCATATATAATTTTATATTTACTTTTACTCTTTAATATATACTTTATTGAAGATTTAAAAGCACTTGTTTTATTTTGTGGTTTGTAATCTATTCTTTTTATAAAAATATATTGTAATATAAAAAATAAAGCAATTATTGAAAATAAAATAATATTATTATTTGTTATTACTCCCCAAGCAACTAAACAACTTGCTATTGCTGTTCCTAATATTTTAGTTACATTTATAAAACTATTCAATTTTGTACAAAAATATTTTGCCCAAATTTTTGAAAAAATTATTTTTCATTTAGCTATTATAATTTTTATTGCCTTATGTTACATTAAATATAGTCAAAAAACAAGTTTGCAAATACAATTTTTGCAAACTATTGATATAACTACATTTAAGAGTTGAAAATAGATATTTTTTGCCCTAAGGTTTTCGCAAACGTATCTAGTTAGGGCACCAGATTTACCTATTTAAAAGTAAAATTTAAATGGGTATTTTTTATTATTTTATCCAACAATATTAGCTTTCTTCAATAATCCCTTTTTGATTATATAATTCCAATTGTTTTTTAGATAAGTATTTTTTGTTAATAATAACTGTAAATACATATTTATCAAAATAATTATCATTCATAATATAATAACCATTTATCTTTTCTTTATCACCATAACTATCTTCAACTTTCCATCTTCTAGGAATTTCCTTTTCAATTTGTACTCCTGTTATTGTCATCCAATGATGAAGTTCAATATCTCCAACTAACCTTCCATCTTCTTTATTGAGACTCTTATATTTTATTAAATTTTCATAATCGTATAATCTTGTATCCAAAACACCAGATTTTTTATCTGCAAATTTTCTAATATAAATTCCTACCATAACAGGAATATGATCTTTTAATTGCTTAATAGATAAATCTTTTAATTCTTTTGATGAAACATGTAAAAACTCTACATATTTCATTTTATTAATATTAATTGATGCTGGATTTTTTAATTTTTCTCCATATTTTCTATTATTTTTAGGAACATTTGAAATAAATATGAAATTGTCAATATCAATACTTAAGAAGCGTTCTGCAAATTGGTTTGGCGTTATATTTTTTAAACTAACATTATTTCCATTCTTATCTGTATAATTATAGTTAAATGTTTTGACTGGTTCCCCATAGACCTTTGATAGAAATTCATAATTATCTGCTAACATTTTAAATTTTATTTTTCGAAGTTCCTCTACCTTTTTATTTTGACTTTTTAATTTTAGCAAGGTAATGGCATTACTTCTAACAGTTTCTGAAAATAAATTAGTTACTTTAGTAGCATTTTCTCCTTCAGCAGTAATAGGCATAACTGTCCTTGGCACAAGACCATATTTTTTAACAATACCTGTAAAGGTTTTCCAATTTCCTACTTCCTCAACTGGATTTTTTAAAATATTTTTTTTAGCAATTTTATCTAAATCAGTAGTTTTACTTTTAAGGATTTTTTCATACGTAGTATTGGCTTTTTCTAATCTATGAAAAAAAGCAATAAAATTATCAGACAATTCAAATTGCATAATATCCATATTTAAGTTATCTGCCATATTACGTTTAATTACATTAATTCCAGAAAATGCCCAACATCTTAAACTATCTTTTTGATTATATCTTTTTGTTTCTTTTAGTTCAAGATTAAAGATAGGTGGATTTTCATCTATAATTTTTTTGTTTATACAAACTTTATCTAACCCATATTGTTTAATCTTATTTTCTATATTTTTATTCTTAACATTAGAATTATAAATTTTTGAAAATGATTCTATATTACTTAATTCTATTTCTTTCATCATTAAATTTTCCTTTTGAGATTAAATTTTTATCACTTCTAGACTTCTTAAGTAATTTTTAATTGTTTCTAAAGAGATGTGGGCAGATTGCCAAGTCTTATTAGTGTACTCCATCTGCTATTAAAAGTTCTGTTCTTTCTTTTATTTTGATTATTCTAATATCTATCTCCTTCATATATTGTAATTTAATTACTTAACAATAAATCTATAAATTGCATAAACTACCCATATAATCCAAGAGAATGTCCAAATATCAAATATAAAACTTACGGATAAATAAATGATAGCAACAATAATTGCAGTTATCCAATTTATTATTTTTTTATTATCCATAATATTTCACCACCTTTCGATTTATGAGTTAACAATTATTTCGTATTTTCTTCTATGGCTTTCTTACTATTTCTATACAAGGCAAAAGTTATAAAAAATACTAACATTGGTGAGACAATTAGTTTCACTGGGATTTTATTTATAATAAATTTAACTGGACTATCTTCACCCAGTATAGTACACATCAACCCTGCAACTAATATAAATACTGATATAATAGATAAAGTTAAAAATATGTTTTTCTTCCTTTTTTCTTTTTTTAAATTAAACATTTTATTTCACACTACTAAATTTACTTAATTATTTATTATTTTTATTTTTTCATATTTAAAGTTTTATTACTAAATTTTTTTCTTAATTGAAATATTCCTGATATAACAAAAGTTGATGATAACAATATCAACAAAACCCCATTTCCAATTGAGATATCTACAGAATTAGAATCTAGTGTTTGTTGAAACAGATTATCAGAGAAGGTAAACCAAAAATAAGCCGTAAAATCAAATATTCCATGCAACAATATACATGAAATTAAGTTTTTAGAACGATAATATATAACACAGAATAGAAAACCAACGAAGGTTGCATATATTACCTGACATATTGTTGATATTATCAAAGAAGGAGACCATATAAGATTAGTCAGATGCATGATTCCAAATACTAACGATGAAAGAATGGCTGATAAATATATTCCTTTTTTGGTGTCTCCAAAATAATTTTTAAATGAATTAAATAATAAACCTCTGCACAATAATTCTTCATATATCCCAATTGCAAGTGTTACTATGAAAAAATAAACAATCCTTGGTAATGCTTCTAGGAAACTTTTTTCTGGTGGTTGATAATTGCTAGCAAATTGAAATAAAATTGCAATAATTATAATTAATCCATACCATAAAAATCCTTTTAAAAATCCCTCTTTCTCTATTTTTATTTTAATATTAAAAAGTCTATTTATTGATATCCACAAGATTATTGATAATACTAATCTTGCAACAGCTTGTATTATGCCTGCTACTAAGAAACTTGATTTATTTTTAATTAAGGGTGATATGCATACGTTAACAAAAGTTGCATAAACAAGGATTGTAATTACAGCAATAAAAATAGATAAGAATAATTTCTTTTTATTTCTCATTTGATTAACCCCTCTTCAATAAATGAATAAGAAATTAAACTTTATCTCTTATTCTTTTTTTCTTATTTTATTATATTTTCCTGAATATGTAAATTTTTTTAGTTTTGTCTGTATCTATTGAAACAATTTCTATCATATTTTTATTTGGAATGTAATAGTTTTTTACATGCTTATTGAAATTGTTATTTATATATTTGCTAATATTATATAAAATAGCTTATATGTTTCCTAAGGCTCATGTAGTTTCTTATGTGATTAACGCTTTTAGGATTGCATGGTATAAACTTTATTTAACATATGCTTTTTATAGTGTATTATAAATAACTTGCTACAGAATTAAGTGTTTAGTTTATTTGTTTATAAATTTTGTAATTGTGTATAAAAAAATAGAAACTCCAGCCATAATTATTATGGCTGGAGAAGCAGGATTTTTGTGTCAGTCAAGTTTATAGAACTTGACTGAATTGTCTGTTGCATATACTGGTCCTTCAGTAGACCAGTATAGATACACCACAGTATTATCATCATTGTCATCGCTCTCATATTCAATCCAAATAGGAGATACGAAATTCTTCTTTTTTTTACTCCACACAGACTTTCTTTTACAGTCAGGTTTTGTGTAAAACTTAACTGTTTTATCTACTGGAATATAGATTCCTTTTTTTATAAAAATGTTCTCGATAACATTTTTATAAATACAGGAATCATCTGAATTAGAAAGCTTGAACTTTAAACTTTCTAATTCGCCTTGCAATTTAATAATGGTGTTTTTTTGAGTTGCAATGGTTAGAAAGTCTTCCTGGCGATTCTGCCAGCGACTTTCTAGAATACTATTCCGCCATTGTAAGCGGATAGTATTTATTACAAGAAGTACAAATAATAGTTTTATAAATATTTTTATCAATTTTTTCATTTAAGCCTTTCTACCTGCTTTTTTACTTGGACTTACTTATATTATAACATAGGTTGCAATAAAAGTCAAAATTATGTAAAATTACCAAAAACATTGTATGATTAATTTATGATAATGTCTTAAGTAGTAACTTTAGAAAATGTCCCAATTT
>CAMXQV010000004.1 GCA_947245515.1 uncultured Clostridium sp.
AAAGTTAGAAAACTTTTCTATAGAATTTTGAGAATGGGGCAACGAAAATAATAAAAAATTATAATCCTTTGAGAGCGAGTAGATTTTATAAATACAAATAAATAATTAAAATTTTAAGCGATTGTCTTACTACTAAACTATAAAAATCGCATAAAAATCTTAAGATTTTATGAATATAAATATATAATTATAAAAATGACTTTCCAAAAATATAATTATATTATATAATAAAAACAAGGAAAAAAATGGGGAATAAAATGGAAGATTGTTTAAAAAGACAAAAAAAAATAATTAATTTTATAATGAAGATATTTTTAATATTCATTATTGGAAGTGTATTTGGTTTTGTAGCAGAAATTGTATATGCATTTATATACACTAGGGATTTAGAAATAAGAAGAGGACTAATATATGGACCATTTATACAAATATATGGAATAGGAGCATTAGCCTACTACCTACTAATTTCAAAAATAAAAGAGCCTAAAAAAGCATTTTTTATAGGAATGTTTATGGGAGGATGTATGGAATACCTATTTTCATTTTTTCAGGAGTTATTATTTGGAACAATATCTTGGGACTATACAAGTGAATTCCTAAATGTAAATGGAAGAACATGCTTTTTATATTGCTTATATTGGGGGATTATAGCAGTATTATTTCTTAAAATAATATATCCTTTATGTATGAAATTAGATATAATATTAGAATATAAACAAATTAAAGTATTAACAGTTTGTTTAATGCTATTTATGTTTTTTGATATTACAATATCTTGCATGGCTGCAGTAAGGCAACAGGAAAGAAGAAACTGTGTGCCAGCAAATAGTAAAGTTGATGAGTTTTTAGATAAACATTATACAGATACTTTTTTAGATAGCGTGTATAATAACAAAAAAGAAGTATAAAAAAACGTATTTAACTTAATCTACCCTTTATTTAAAATTAATAAAATAAAGTTCTAAGGATTATTTTATTAGAATAGAATTAAACAAAAGTATAAAACGTGTAAAAATGGGGGTTTTGTTATGAAACAAATTTCATTAATAGAAGAACGTGCTATACAGTTAGCACATTATATTATAGATTCAAAAGATACAGTTAGAGGTGCGGCTACAAAATTTGGAATATCCAAGTCTACAGTACACAAGGATGTAACACTAAAGAACGGTAAGGAAAAAGGACAAGTTGTTCCTGAAAGTATTGAGATTAAAGGAGTTTTCTTGAGTACTAGAAATCCTGTTGTTAAATTAGGATTAGTAATTAAATAAATAATAAAAATGTAAGTCTTAAAAGTAAAATTTTAGGGCTTATTTTTTTGCAGTTTTATATTAGAAAAGAGTTTTATTCTTTTAAAAGGTCTTTTTTGGTTGATATATTAGTATTTATAAACATTTTATACACTTCACTATGCTTTAGTGTTTACTCCACTATAGTGTAGTGTTTTATTTTAAATTTGAGGAGGTTTTAATAATGGGAGTTGAATATATAGAAAAAACAAAAACATTAATTGGTACAAAAAGAAAAGAATTAATAGATAAAGAAACAGGTGAAATTATTGAAGTTGATCAGATTACTAAAAAAGTATATGGTCAAAAGAATTTCTGGAAGTTATATTTAGGAGATTTCTTGCCAGTATTAGGAATTGTAGAAAGTAAACAGGTAGATATTTTAATATATATATTAGAAAATACACAGCCTAGTACAAATATGTTTGTGGGAACTTATAAAACAATTCAAAAGAATACACATACATCTGAAACTACTATTGCTAAAGTTATGAAAAAATTACAAAAGCAACAGTTCTTAAAGAAAATACAAAATGGACTTTGGCAAGTTAGTCCTAATATTATAATGAAAGGAAACGAAAATAAAAAGCAATTATTGCTTAGTTATTTTCGCACCGATGAATCTAATAAAAATAACCATAGATAATACTGTATATACAAGCTTAAACGGAAGTTTGAAACCGAATGGGTTTCAAGGAGAGTAAGAAATACAATTGCAAGTGCAATTTTTTCTTGCTCTTTTTTTGAAATAAATTGAGAAATTAAATTTATTTCAAACCTAAAAAATTGTGAGTCACAAATTTTTAGGCAAAGGGGTGTGGGGAAAAAATTTATTTTCCCTGCCACACAGATAAACTTTGTTTGTCTAGTGTGTTAGACAAGTAAACTTATTTTGAGAAAGGAGCGTTGGAGCTTATGAGTTATGCTATAGTAAGAAATGAGAAATTAACACGAGATAGAATAAATGGGAAGTGTACCCATAATGATAGAAAAGCCAAAAATCATTCTAATAAAGATATCAATCCAACTAGAACACATTTAAATTATTATATAAAGAAAAATGAATATACCTATACAAAAGAATTTGATAAATATATAAAAGAAAACAATATAGAAGGACATATTAGAAGTAATAGCATAGTAATGTGCCAAATGATATTTACTTCTGATCAAGGTTTCTTTGATAGAATTGGAGAAGAAGAAACAAAAAGATATTTTGAAGAATGTTATAAATTTATTTGCAATTATAAAAATCTTGGCGAAAAGAATATAATTGCAGCAGTAGTACATTTAGATGAAGGAGCACTACATTTGCACTTAATGTTTGTTCCTATTGTTCATACAAAAGATAAAGAAGGGAAAAATATTGATAAAATATGTGCAAGAGATTTTTGGAAAGGTCGAGATAGTTATAGAAAACTGCAAGATGCCTATTTCAATCATGTTAAGTCAAAAGGTTTTGATTTAGAAAGAGGAATGTTTATTGAAGATACAGGAAGAAAACATTACACTATTGAAGAATATAAAAAGATTACAAATTATGATAATACAAAGAAAATTTTAAGCGAAATGAAATTAGAATTACCAAGTACACCTGATATTACAGATATTAAACTAAATAGGTTATCCAAAAAAAGAGATGAAAAAATATTAGAAGAAATTATAAATCCTAAAGATGATTTGATTAAAGAATTATATAAAGATAACTTATCATTGCATAAAGAATTATCTAAACAATCTAAAATTATTGATGAGGCCCAAAAATACCAAAAAGAACGAGATTCTATACTTGCTAATAATATAGCATTACATAATCAAGTTGAAAATATTAAAACAGAATATAAAGAAAAGGAATTTGATATAGAATGGAAATATAAAAGTAAAATAAAAAGTTTGGAAAAAGAAAATACTCATTTACACAAAGTAGTAGATAAATTTAAAGAAACTATTGGAAAATTCATAAAATGGATTTGTAAAAAGTTTGATATGGGTGTAGAAGATAACTTAATTAGAGATTTTGAAAAAGAAACTAGAACTTGTTTAGATGCAGAAAAACAAATTAAACATGAAGAAAGAGAAAAAGAATCGGAAATGGAATTATAATTAAGATAGTATAAAATTTATTTTGTTTTTATTGTAAAATAATAATGCTCATGCTAGAATAAAGTAGTATTTATAAAGGAATGGAGAAATAAAATGCATAAACTAATTTTAAAACAATTAAAAAAATATAAAATTGAATATATAATATTTTTTATATTTTATATGATAAACGTAACATTTGCTTTATTAGAACCTGTAATATTTGGAAAAATATTAGATTCAATAATAAATAATGTAGGAAAAATAGATTTTGAAACAAAGAAAAATATAATATTTTTGATAAGTGTCTTATTGGTACAATATATTACAAATTATATATATAGAAGAATTTTATTTCCAACTAGTAGAAAAGTAAAACAAGGAATTTTAAATAATATATTAGAAAAACTAGAAAAAGCGAAAATAGACTTTTTTGATAAAACTGATAAAGGAAAGTTTGTTACATATATAATAAATGATATTACTTATATTTGGTCAATAATGAGTCATGGAACAATTGAGTTGATAAGATTGATATCATATACGGTTTTTGGTTTTATTTTTGCTATAAAATATGTTGATTTATCACTTGCAATAGCTGTATTTGTAACATTTCCAATGTTTATATATTTTATATTTAAACAAAATGCTAAAGCTCAAAAATTGTTATATGAGAAAAAAGAAGAGGAAGCCAAACTTTCGAAACACATAAACGATAGTTTTTGTGGATTTAGTGTAATAAAATCATATGTTACAGAGGAAGAAACATTAAATAAATTTAATGAAATAAATAATGACTTAAAAAATAAAAATATTGATTACAATAAAATAACTTCAAGTATCAATTCAATAGTAACTTTTTTTCAAGGACTTGGATTTTCAATTTCTTGTATATTTGGGTTATATTTAGTAGTAAATGGAAGTATTACGATAGGTTCATTTATTGCTTTTAATTCAATAATTCAAAAAGTAATGAAAGACTATTTATATGCGGGATTTTTGGTAAAAAAAGCAAATATGATAAAAATAATATATAAAAGAATACAATTTTTGTACGATATAGAAACAAATACAGATGGTAATATTAAAATGCCAGAAAATGCTGATATACAAATAAACAATTTGAATTTTAAATATAACGGTGAAAAAGAAAATATATTAGAAAATATAAATTTAAGTATACCATCAGGTAGTTTCATAGGAGTATTAGGAAAAACTGGATCTGGAAAGACTACACTAGCAAATATACTTGCAAAGTTTTATGCTATTCCAAATGGAAAAATATTTTTTAATAATATAGATACAAATGATATTGAAAGAAAATCATTTTATGAAAAATTTGCTTATGTTATGCAAGACGATTATATATATGATAATACAATACAACATAATATAGAACTATATAAAAGATATAACAAAAATGATATTAAAGATGCCGTTGAAAAAGCAGAGTTATTTGATACGATTGAAAAATTAGATAAAAAATATAATACTTTAATAGGTGATAATGGGATTAAACTATCAGGAGGACAAAAGCAAAGATTGATTTTATCTAGAAATATAGTAACAAATCCAAATATACTAATCATAGATAATGGATTTACAGGTTTAGATATAGATACACGCAAAAAAGTAGTAGATAATTTGAATAATAGAAATAATAAAACAACTTTAGTTATAATCTCAAGTATGATGGAAGATATAAAAAATGCAGATAAAATATACAAATTAGAAAATAAAACACTAGTTGAGATGAATATGGAAGAGGAGGTATATGATGCTTAATATAAAAAGTCTTATAAGCAAGTATAAATATAAATTTTTATTTGTCATCATATTAATGATAATAACATCATTAATTAATACTTTACTGCCATATATAATAAAACATGCAATTTCTTTAGCTGAAAATGTAACATCATTTAATGATATATCAAGTAAAATATTAGGAATAGTTATTGCATATATGCTTCTTTCAATAATATGTGCTTTTTTAGAATATGTAAAATCTGTATTTTTAGCTAAAAATACAGAAGGACTAACATATGAAATCAGGGAAGAAGCTTATAAAAAGGTAATTAGTTTTAATATGGATACTTTTTCGAATATGCATATATCTACATTGATAACAAGAATGACTGCAGATATAAATAATATAGGAGATTTTATAGGTAGAATATTGCCAATGTTTATAAGTGCTGGAATATTTTTAATAGTGGTGCTTGGAGTAATGTGTTTTATAAATATTTATTTTGCATTGGTAATGGTTATATGTAGTCTAATATTGGTTATGGCATTACTTAAATTAGGTAAAAAAATGGAATATTATAACAGAAAAAGTATAGAAAATACTGAAAAACTTAATAATTATTTTGGAGAAACATTTTCAGGAATAAATACAATAAATCTTTTTACTATTCAAAAAGAAAGAAAAGAAGAATTAGATAAGTATAATAAAGAGGAAACAGATATATCAAGAAATTATTTTACAGTACAAAGTGCTTTAAAACCTGTAGAATCAATGACTAAATACTTAATAATTGCGATTATAATATATTTATGCATACAAGGGAAAGTAGCAGGAATTGATGTTGGGATTATTTATGTTGTTGTAAGCTATATAGATAAATTTTTTGAGCCATTAGGTCATATTTTATATCACTATGAAAATTTACAACAAGGAAGAGTTTCAATAAAAAGAATAGATGACCTATTACAAAAGAAAGAAAATATAGAGAATATTTATGAAGGAGAAAATACAGAAAAGTTAGAAGGAAATATAAGATTTAAAAGCGTTAATTTTTCATATATAGAAGGTAAACAAATTTTAAATGATGTAACATTTTCGATTAATAAAGGTGAGAAAGTTGCATTGGTTGGAGAAACAGGAGCAGGAAAAACAACAATTATAAATTTAATTTTAGGATTTTATAAAATAAATTCTGGAAATATATTATTTGATGGAAAAAATATGGATGATATATCATTGGAAAGTATAAGAAAAAATGTATCATTTATACAACAAAGCCCATATATATTTGATGATACAGTAAAAAGAAATATTATAATAAATGATAATAATACTATTTCAGATGAAAAGATAATTGATATATTAAAGCAAGTTCAATTATATGATAAAATTAAAAGTTTTGAAAATGGTATATATGAAAAAGTAAAAGAAAGTTCTTTTTCAAAAGGAGAAAAGCAACTACTTGCTTTCGCTCGTGCAATTGCAAAAGAAACAAGTATATATATTTTTGATGAACCTACATCAAATATTGATATTGAAAGTGAGATTCAATTAAAGAAAGTTATAGATAATTTATCTAAAGATTCAACAGTAATTATTATTGCACATAGACCTGCAACAATTGAAAATGTTGATAAAGTTTTAAAGGTTGAAGATGGGAAGATAGTACAACTAAAAGATTAAGATATTAATATGAGAGAAAATCCAGTATCATAAAGTCAATCTTAATAATTCAAAAAGTCAATGCACAGTATTTTTATAATACAGTGCATTGACTTACTTTTAATAATAAAATTCTATGTTTATCTATTTCCAATACATACTGCTTAATTCTTTCAATTTTATTTTTAAATCTTCTAGTTGATTATCAGAATAATTGTTTCTTAATACTCTAGCTTTTTCAGACCATTCTTTGAACTGCTTTTCTTTAAATTCCTTTGAATGATTATAATGTAATCCATGCATTCTTTTATATTCTCTGTTATATTCCTTTAGAATTAAGCTATTTTTGACTTTTTCTTTTTGTTTATTTAATGCTCCAATTTGTTTACAAGTTTTTCCAGTATTTGAGTACAAGTTATTGCAATATTTTTGATTATTTCTTCCTTTTTGATTTGGATTATTACTAGTAGTGGTGGGTATAAATAATCTACCACAATTTTCACATTTGTTTATAGTAAAGTTGTTTTGAATAACTTTAAATAACTCAAACCTAATTTGTTCTTCTGTATTTTGTAATTCATAAACTTCTTCTGCTACAATATGTTTTTCTTTCATTATTTCTACAATTCTTTCTACATCTAATCTTCTTTCCTCAAAAGATAATTCTGTATCACAAATATATTTTGTTTTGAATTTAGTATCAAGAAAAAGAGCGTGAGTAGGTTTTGTATTAACATAGTGTATATCAAATACTCTTTTTGTTTCATATAAGAATAGTTTTTCAGGCACACTTAAATTTCTAACAAGAGAGTTATTAGAATATTTGCTAATCAATTCTAGTCTTTCTTTTAAATCCATTTTTTTCTCTATTAAATTTTCTATTAATAAATCTCTCATAGTTTCAAAAAATTTCATATATTCATTATGTTTTTTATCTGATATTTTATCTATTTCTTGAACCCATTTCATAAGTAAAATCTGTGTAGTATATTCATCTTCTTCTAATTCACGAAATATATCACTAGGATAATATTTTGAGTTTTCTATAAAAACACCAATTTGAGATTTGAACAATAAATCTGATCTAAAGATTTTTGTATTATAGGTTTTTATAATTATATCTATTAGTACTTGTGTGTAAAAATGTGTATATGGAGAAAATTTTAGACATGCTCTAACAATTTGAAACATTTTTAAGAAACAATCTATCTTTTCATCTTCAGAATCAGTTTCTTTAGAATAACATACAAGTTCTATAAGCTGTGTGTACATTGCTTTCAATTTATCAAAATCTTCATAACTCATTATAGCAAATTCATATAATTTATCTCCAATATTATATTCAAAATCACCAATAGCACCAAAATATTCTCCGAGTATTTTTTATTATAATTTTATTATTGTTAAGCGTGAAATTAGTTATCATATCAATATTTCCTCCATTTTGAAAATAGAATATAGCTATTTCAATTTTTAAGTTATCTATAGACTTACAAAAATCTATTTACAACACTATTTTAGCATCTTATAATGATTTTATCAAGATAGAAAATAGCATTTCAAGATATCTATTTTCTATTTGCACATAGTACATTGAAAATTGAATAGCAAGTTACAAGCACAGATAATGAAACTTTCGTCTGGCTAACGTGATGTAAAGGGGCGATTCTCTAAAAAGAGTAATGAGGGCAAATCTCATATGGGTATAATTTACCACTTGTAACTTTAAAAATTAAAAGTAATATTTTTAAACTTTTAATAATAGTATTGAAAAGAAGGAAGGTGAGAATTTTGAAAAAGAGTTTGAATATTACATTTATTAATCCTAATACAGAAGAACAGATAGTACAAGCTATGTCTGGAGTTCTTGCATATAATTTAGCTGAGAATGATGAAAACATAAAATTTTGCTACAACAATTCAAATACTTATCAAAATTCTCACGAGGAAATAGAAGATGAATTAGAATTGTAAAGAATGGAAAAAATTAAACAATTTTGTTAAAAATATTGATTATAAAATCACAGTATGATACAATACAAATGTTCGTGGCAATATATTAACAAAAAATAGATAACTATTTAGAAATTTAAAAGCGAATAATTAATTTAAATGGAGGTATGTAATATGGGAACAAATTATTATTTTACACCAAAAAAATTTGAATTGAATAGAGTGAAAAAGTTACATGAAGATTATTCTTCTAAGATGGACAAACTTTTAAATGATTATATAAAATCATATAACAAACTATGTAATGAAATGTCAAAAGAAACAAATGATTTATTTGATAATGAAGAATTGCCAGGCTATAAAGATTGGTATAACTATATGCATTTAGCAGAAATAGAATATCCTGAATTACATATATGTAAAATAAGTATGGGGTGGAAGCCACTATTTCAAGCAACAAAATTTTATAATAGTGTGCAAGAACTGAAAGATTTTTATTATAAAAATAAAGATAGAATAATAATAAAAGATGAATATGGAGAAGAACAAGGTATAGATGAATTATTTGAATTTATAGATATTAAATATAAAGATAAAAAAAGTCAATCTCATACAGATGCTTACAAAGACCAACAAGGATATGAGTGGGTATCGAATAATTTTTCTTAAATTTGTTTTGAAATATAGATAAAATTAGTAAAATGTAGTATAATAGAAAGAGAGGTTGGTTTATGCTAAAATTACATTTAGATAATTGTTGCTATAATAGACCATTTGATGATTTAAGACAAGAAAAAATCAAGTTAGAAGCTCGGAGCAATAGAAACAATTATTGATATGTATTTAAATAAAGAAATAAAGATATATACAAGCAGAGCTATTGACTATGAAATAGATAATATTTCTGCTGGGAATAAAAAGAGACAAATTGAAGATTTATATGATGGTTTAGAAATAGAGAAGATACCATATTCATATGAAATAAAGGAAAGAGTACAGGAATTAAAAAGATTTAATATTCATTATATGGATGCATATCATATAGCTTATGCTGAAAGCAAAAATTTGAATTATTTTATAACAGTTGATAAACAATTAATAAATGCTTGCAAAAGAGCAAATTTAGAATTAAAGGTAGTAAATCCTATGGAATTTATAATGGAGGTGATATAAATGGCAGTAACAGTTAAAGATTTAGAGAAAATTAGACAAGAAGGTCTTAAAGCACTAAGAGAAAAATTAGGGCCAATAGGTATGATAAAATTTATACAAATGTATAGTGATGGTGAAGGAGACTATACTGAAGAAAGAAGAGAAAAATTAAAAGATTTAAAAGAAGAAGATTTGGAAGCTTTTTTAAGTGAAGAGTTGAATTAGCCCAATATTAGACATAGACTCTATTTGCGGAAAAGAAAAAACTATTCTCAAAAAGAGAGTAGTTTTTTCTTGCTTTTTTGCAACTGATATGCTAAAATGTAACAGAACGAAAACAAAGTTACAGATAATAAAAACAAGAAAGAGTGATGTTATGAAAATTGCAGCATATGCAAGAGTTTCAACTGAAAAAGAATCACAAGTTGAATCATTTGAAAAGCAAATAGAATTTTTTAATGAATTTACAAAAAAGAATGGTTATGAATTGTACAAGCTATATGCAGATGAAGGAATATCAGGAAAGCAAATAAAACACAGAAAGCAGTTTCAACAAATGATGCAAGATGCTAAGCATAAGAAATTTGATAAAGTAGTTGTAAAAGATGTAAGCCGTTTTGCAAGAAATACAGTAGATTTATTGCAAAGCATAAGAGAACTTAAATCTTATGGAATTGAAGTAGATTTCTTAAACAATGGAGAAATAATGGAAGGTGGATCTGAGTTTATACTAACCATTTTAGGGGCAATGGCACAGCAAGAAAGTGCAAATATGTCTAAAAGGGTTAAATTCGGAAAAGACATCACTGCAAAAAAAGGAAGAGTTCCTAACATTGTATTTGGATATGACAAGATACCAGATGAGAGATACATGTTAAAAATAAATGAAGAAGAAGCAAAAATTGTAAAAGAAATATTTGAAAGCTATGTATATAAAGGAATTGGAACAACAAAAATTGCTTGGGACTTAAATGATAGAGGAATAAGAACGAAAAAAACAAAATCAAAATGGGTACAAACCTCTATCGTAAGAATGCTTAAAAATCCAATTTATATCGGAAGAGTAACCAATAAAAAATCAGAAGTAACAGACTTTATAACAGGAACAAGAAAAGATTTACCAGAAGAAGAATGGATAACAGTAGAAAGACCAGAAATGAGAATTATATCAGATGAGTTATTTAATAGAGCACAAGAAATACTAGCTCAAAGGTCAAACGAATTTAAACTAAACAATAAAAGAGAAAAAACAGAATATGTATTTAGTACACTTATCTATTGCAAACATTGTGGATATTCATTTAGAAGAATAAGAAGAAAATACACAGAAGACGGCAAAGAATATATAAGATGGGTATGTAGTGGAAGAAATTCAATGGGTGTAAATCATTGTCCTAATACAACTGTTATTGATGAAGAAGAACTTTTAAATGCTATAAAAGAATATTTAAAAAGCATCATTTCAAATAAAAAGAACTTTATGAAAGCAGTTGAGAAAGAATTTGAAAAGATTACAAAATTAAGAGAAGCGGGTGAAAGAAGCGAAGAAAGTCTTTTACAAGAGATAGAAAAGGTAACAGTAAAAAAACAAAAGTATATGGAGATGTTCCAAAACGAAGTAATCAATATACAAGAATTAAAAAAATACACTAATCCATTAAATGAAGATGTAGCAAGATTAGAGCGAGAGCTAAAACTAATCACATCAGAAATAAAAGAAAAAGATGTATTAGAAAAAGAACTATCAAAAACAATTAGCACAGTAGATGATATTTTAAACAACAAAACAATTACAAATGCTATGTTAAAAACAATCATAGATGTAATAGAAGTAGATAGTGACTCAAATGTAGAAGTAAGACTAAAATTATTAAATGAAATAGGAAGTACACCATCAGTTATAACTAATTTTAATGAAATCGAAACCAATGTAGGGGCGAGCATTGCTCGTCCGCAAAACGAAAATAATGACATTAATTCAACCGTTACGAAAAGTAACAACAGTACACAAAGATGTTTCTGAACGATTAAGAAAAATAAATCCTACTCTAGCAAAAGAAGTAAGAAAAATACTAGATGAAAATAAAGCAGAAAGACATATAAGAGGAGGAATGGCGACAAAAATGAAATATAGTAAGTTAATAAAGAATAACTAATAAAAAAGAGGATTAAAAAATGGCATATTATTGTAAATTATGGCTATAATCGCTAGCCCTTTGAGATTTTCTCTTTATAGTTGAAAACTTAAATCGTAGATATCTTAGTTCCATAAACAAAATAAAATAAGTTATGTAGAGCAGATGAATATGGCAGAAGCAAGATTTTATAGCAGTTTGCAATGTGTACAAAATCTTGTTTCTGTTTTTTTGCAGTATATTTTTTGAAAGCGGATACAATATAAGTCTAAAGTTAATGTCACCTTAATACAAAATTTGACATAAAATATAATAGCCAAGTGGTAAGTAGGGAAGTTAAAAAATACTCCTGAATATTGAGGTGATACAATGAAAAAGGTAAACAAAGGTGACATAGTTGGAAGAAAATCTTATAAAAAGGATGTTATATTCACAGTAAAAAATATAATAGAAACAAGAAATGGGAAAATAGCAATATTAAAAGGAATTACAAAAAGAGTAGAAGCAGATTGTCAAATAGAAGACTTAGAATTAATACAAAAACAAGAACTAAAAAAGGTAATAAAGGAATTAGATAAGAATATTGAAAAAAGAATTCAACAAAATAAAAGAAAAGAAGAAGATAAAAATTACACAATAGGACTATTAACAAAAAACAATAGAAGTAAAGAAAAAATAATAACAGGAAAAATCCTACATTTAGATGGAGACAAGAAATATAGTGAAAAATCCTATAGATATTACCAAAAATTAGGCTTAAATGCGATAGTAAAAAACATTCCAGAATATAAACAACCAAAAGTTGTATACAATTTATTAGAAATATATAATCCAGATATACTAGTAATAACTGGACATGATGGAATGATAAAAAAAGGAAGAGATTATCACAATGTATACAACTACAGGAACTCGAGACATTTTATTAATACAGTAAAAGAAGCTAGAAGATATGATAGTGAATATAAAAGAAATTTAGTAATATTTGCAGGAGCTTGTCAAAGCTATTTTGAAGCAATAATTTCAGCTGGTGCCAATTTTGCTTCATCACCAGCAAGAATTCTAATTGATTTTTTAGATCCATTAGTAGTAGCAGAAAAGGTTGCGTTTACAGAAAAATATAAGTACATTACAATTGATGATATAGCAAAAGAAATAAGAGATGGAAAGAGAGGGATTAGTGGCATAGGAGCAAATGGAAAAATGACTATAGAGTAAGATGTAATAATTCTGTAATATAATTGTAAAAAAAATGTAAAGAATAAGAAGAAATCAAAGAATACTTTGAAATTAAAGGGATACATTAATTCGATAATAAGTAACAATTTTTGACTTTTACAATTGATAATGCTATAATCAAGCTATCTTAAGAGAGTGGGTGATAGCTAATGATTTGTAGAACAGATATTGCAAATTTAAAAACAGACATTTTAGATAAAGTGGGTCAAAAGATAATAGTAAAGGGATCTTTAGGAAGAAGTAAGATTTTTGAAAAAGAAGCTACCATAGAAAAAGCATATCCAAATATTTTCGTTGTAAAATATGAGGAGAATGATAGAAATGTAACATATAGTTATACAGATGTATTAACAAGAACAGTTGAAGTAGAAGTATTTGATGGTGACTCATATTCACCATTAATACCACAAGCAGTAGAAAGCAAGAAGAAAAAAGAAATACTATAAAAAAGAAAACTATTAATAATTATGATTATTAGTAGTTTTCTTTTTTATATAAATTTATAAAATAAATTTGGTATATGGTCAAATAAGGAAGTTAATATAATATCATAAATCTCTGTAGATAACTTAGAATTGCTAACATAAGTGAGATAGAACTAAGTTATGCAAAAAATATAAATATAGCTGAGTTAAAAAATGTATTTTTATTTTTATGTCATAAAAATACACTATTTTAAATATACATATTATAAAGAAAAAAAAGGAGGTAAACCATATGGTTGTAGATACAGTAAAAGAAAATCTATGTGTTAATAAATTGGTAGCAACAAAAAAAGAAATCATACTAGTTGAAGGAGATATAATAGTTCCAGATTCAAAACCAGATATTTTAAATACAATTTGTACAAGTGGCAAGGTATGTGTATATAAAAAAGAAGTGTTAGACGAAAAAGTAAGATTAGATGGAACTATAAATGCATATATAATGTATTTAGCAGATGATAGTGAAAATAAAATAAGAGGAATAAATACAAGTATAGATTTTTCTGAATCAATACAAATTGCAAATTGCCAATCAGGAATGAATTGCAAATTAGAAACAAAATTAAAATCAATAGAATCAAAAATAATAAATGGTAGAAAAATAGGTATAAAAGCAACACTAGAAGTTAATATAAAGATATATTCAAGAGAAGATATAGAAATAGTAAATAGTATACAAAACGCAGAAGGTATACAAATGCTAAAGGAAGAATTAAAAGTAAATTCTTTAGTAGGTATGGGAGAAAACAAAATATTTGCAAAAGATACAGTTACAATAGACAAAACAGATAATTTAGCTGAAATATTAAAAAGTAATGTAGAAATTTGTGATAAAGACATCAAAGTAAGTTATAATAAAATACTTACAAAAGCAGAGGCAGAAGTAAAAATAATGTACTTAACTGAAGATAACAGAATAAATTGTGTTACAGCCAAAATACCTGTTGTAGGATTTATTGATATACCAAAGGTTACAGAAGAAAATATATGCGATGTTCAATATGAAATTAGAAATATAATAATAAAGCCAAATTCATCAGAAGAACATTCAATTTATATTGAAATAGAAATAGGTGTAACAGCAGTAGTATATGAAGAAAAACAAATAAACCTTATACAAGATTTGTATAGCCCATGTGAGAATTTAGAATTCAATAAAAAGAAAATAAAAACAATCACAGATAAAAAATGTAATAAAGAATTAAAACAAATTAGAGAGAAAGTTACTTTAGAAGGAATTAATAATAAAAAAATTATAGATGTAGATGTTATTCCAATTATTGAAAATGAAAATAAACTAAATTCAAGGATTATATATGAAGGAAAAGTAGAATTAAGATTTGTATTAGCAAATGGAGATTTAGAAGTTGAAACAAAGCAAGCAGAAATACCGTTTGAATATACTATAGAAAATTTGGAAAAGGGTGAAAATATAAATACTAATATGGATATAGAAATAGCAAATCAAGACTTTATTGTTCAAGATGGAGGTATTGTAACAAGTAATATTGATATGATGATGAATATGGATTCTTATCGTGATACAAATTTAAATATTATGGATGAAATACAAACAAATGGTGAACGAGAAGCAGAGGATTATAGTATAATTTTATATATAGTAAAAAAAGATGATAGTTTATGGAAAATAGCAAAGAAATTTGGCAGCACGGTAGAAGATATTGTAAGAACAAATGGAATAGAGGATGAAAATAAAATTAATGTGGGACAAAAATTATATATACCAAAATATGTAAAAGCTATAAATAAAAGACAAAGTCCTCCTGTTGTAACCTATGCATAAAATATATTCAAGACCACGTTTAAGAATACCAAATTTAAATATAGGTAAAGATAGAAATCCAAAAACAGATAAAAAAAGAAAAAGATACACAATTATACTTATCTTAATAATTGCATTTAGTACACTCAAATTAGTGCTAGATGCAGTTTTGCCAATTTTTGATACTTTATGTGAAAATAGAGCTAGATCAATTGCTACAATTATATCTAATGAAGAAGCTACAAAGGTCATGACACAGCATTCCTATGATGATTTATTTACAATAGAAAAGGATAAAAATGGTAATATAACTATGCTAAAATCTAATGTTATTTCAATTAACGAAATAATTTCAGATGTTGCTATAAAAATTCAAAATCAAATAGATAATAAAGGGAAAGAAAACATCGAAATTGCATTAGGTAGTTTTACTGGACTTAAACTACTTGCTGGAAGAGGACCAGGTGTACGAATTCGTATTTCTTCTATTGGTAGTGTTGAAACTGATTTAAAAAGTGAGTTTGTTTCACAAGGTATTAACCAAACTCTTCATAGAGTTTATTTGCAAGTAAAATGCAAGGTTAATATTTTGACTCCTTTTGATAGTATTGAAAGGGAAATTACTAATCAGATTCTATTGGTTGAAAATGTAATTGTTGGTAATATTCCTAATTCCTATTACAATTTGGAAGGAATTAATGGAACAAGTGATGCTTTAGAAGTAATAGAATAATTTATTGACTAATTAAATTTATTAATAAATAATTTAAATTTTAGTTTTTAAGGTTAGTTCTATATTAGAACTAACCTTAAAAAAATAAAATTTCATTTAAAAGGCTATTGAATAATTTTGTTATATTTATTATAATAAAAATAAATAGGAGGAAATATGAAAGAAAGTCCAGAATTAAAAGAATTAAATATAAGATTATTAGAAATAATAAAGGATTGCAAATCAGAAGAAGGAGTAACTAAATTACAAGAAATATATGACAATTTAAATGGAAATCAATCCTTACAAGTAACAGGATTTAAAGAAAAGGTAAAGAATTTTTTGCATAATTTATCTTCTAAGTATAAAATGCAAAAGATACAAGAGAAAATAGAGCTAGCAAAGGGGGAAACCCTAGATGCAATTAAAAAATATATATTTACTACAAACATAATGAAAAAGAGTAATAGTATAATAAAGGACATGCCATCTGACTTAGCAGTATCTATTAATAATGTATTAGATTTAGGATTAGGTTTAGAATTTAGTGACAAAACAGTAAAACGATATCCAATTATATTATCACAAGAAATAAAAGAAAAGGGATATGATAAAGCAATAAATATAATGGCAAAAAATTATTTAGATAATTCTACTACTCAAGAGCAAATTATACAAAGATATAGAGCACAATGTAGAAAAAAAGTAAGCGATATAGAAGATAAAAGTAGAGGTTATGAAATAGAACCATATTATGGAACTAAAGAATTAATGGAATCTAGAATTCAATATATAAAAGAATGTATGGAGAAGATGTTACAAGCAGAAGAGTTTAAAGGTAGAGAGGATATAAAAGATCATATAAGTAGAACTAGTGAAATATTGTCAGAATATGAGAATGCCTCATTAAGTAGTAAATCTATTGAAGAACAAAAAGGTACTTATAAAAAGTTAGAAACTTTTTATAAAGAAGTAATAGATCTGGAAGAAAAATTATCTCCAGAAGTAGCAAAAGTTTGGAAAGAAAAAATATCTTCAGTTGAGCAATATTCTAAAGATAAAGATTTTGCATTCTTAGCACGTACAATTACAAATGGAGAAAAAGATATAAAAGACGTAAAAAAGATATCTACACAATATATTACATCAAAAACACTAACCTTAAAGGGAGATTATGGAGTTTTATATACACCAAATATAGATAATATAGTTGCAATATCTTCAGAAGATGTACAAAATTGGAAGATATCAAAAGAAGACTTTATTAATAGCCGGATTTTCAAAAGAATATCAATATGCAACACCTATAGATGATCAAGGAAATAGGATATTTTTTGAATTTCCAGCTACACAATCAACTTTAGCATTACCAGATGATATAGAAAAAGAAACCATTAATAGAACACTAGAAGAAAATGGAGAAATGCTAAATTATGATAAAGAAACTCCATGTAACAGAATTGTAATGACGAATAAAAATGAGGACTTAAATCAACTTGCAGTATTTACAATATCGAAGAACCCAACAACAATAAAAAAAGCAAAAGCTTTGAGTGAAAAATTAGGAATTCCTTTTGTTGAGATTGACAAAGAAATATGTAGAGAAAGATGTGGATTAAATCCTTTAACAGAAAAAGAAACAAAACAAAAAAGAGAGGGTCAAAGTTTGTAAGGTACAAAATTTATTAGTCAAAAATTAAAAGGAGAATTTTAGATTGTACTATATTTATATGTTAAGATGTAAGGATAATTCGATATATACTGGAATAACAAAGGATTTACAGAGAAGAATGAAGGAGCATTTTGAAAAAAGTGAAAAATGTGCAAAATATACCTTAAGTCATAATGCAATTAAATTGGAAAGAGTTTGGGAAACTACTACAAAATCTTTTGCATCAAAACTAGAATATTATATAAAAAAATTATCAAAAGCTAAAAAGGAAAGTTTAGCGAAAGGCAATAGTGAAATTGAAGATGTTTTATTAGATAAAATAGATGAAACTTTATATAGTATATATGTATTTAAAAAGTGATTGTGTATATTGCTAATTAGTTTATAAAATAGAGGAGGAAACCCAATATGATTAATGTAGTAATAGGTATAATTACTTATGGAGATAAAATATTATTAATAAAAAGAGAAAGAGGAGATTTTATAGGTCTTTATGGATTACCAGGAGGAAAAGTTGAAGAGTGTGAACACATAGATGTAGCAATAAAAAGAGAGATTGAAGAAGAACTAGGCTTGAAATTAAAATTTAATAGTGTATTAGGTATTGCTACAGAAATCATGCATGATAAAAACTCAACTACTATATTATATTGTTGTGAATTATTAATGGACACAAATCAAGAAATATCAAATCCTGAATTTGAATATAAATGGTTTTCAAAACAAGAATTAATCAATTCCAATTCTATTATAGAAAGTGACAAAATAATGATAAAGAGTTTTTATAGTGATAAAGAAACAAATTATATAAAACTAGATTGTTATAAAGATGAAGAGGAAAGATATTTTTGGAAATAACTATTATAATATATAAAATTGATAATGTCTAATATTATAAGGCAATCGCTTAAAATTTTAATTATTTATTTGTTTATATTCGAGAAATCTACTCGCTCCCAAAGGATTATAATTATTTATTGTTTTCGTTGCCCCATTCTCAAAATTCTATAGAAAAGTTTTCTAACTTTTCTAAGAATTTTGGAACGGTTACCCCGGAGTCACTCAAAAATAAATAATTATAATCCTTCTTGTGCTATTCTTAATTAAATAATATGTTTATGATAAGGAAAGTACACCTATTTATTATGTATTAGAAGGAATGGGATAAAAAACTGAAAAGATATCAAAAATATAAGTTGATTATTGTAAGATTTTAAATTCATTGACAAAATAATTATAGTTAAGTTAAAAAAATTACAATTTTTTACATAAAATTCACTTAAGGGAATGATAAAAATATATTTTTATGGTAAAATCATAGAAAAAAACTAGTAGATAGGAGAGTAAATATGTTAGCACAAGAAGTTATGGTAAAAGAGATAGAGAAATATTTAACTATGTTAATTACATATGCAAAATCAAATTCTAGAATGAATTTAACAGATATAGGGATTGTTAGTGAAAATTTCTTTAGTGAATTATTAAATAAGCTATATGGATACAAACTGATTAATGCAAATTCAGAAGAAAAAAATTTTGCTGGAATAGATTTGATAGATAGAGAAAATAAAATATGCTATCAAGTAACATTAGATAGTGATGCAGATAAAGTACAAAGTACGATAAGCATGTTTATAAAGAAAGAATATTACAAGGATTTTCAACATTTGTTTGTATTAGTAATAGATGATCCAAAGAGATATAATAAAAAATTTGATACTGAAGGTAAGTTTGTATTTGACAAGAATAAAGATATTATATTTCCATTAAAACAAATCATTGATGATATTAGAAATGTTAGAGATTTAGATAAATTGAATAAGATATATAGCTTTTTTAGAAGCTCATTTTATTATGAAAATTTTGATAGAGGGTATGAATGGTATAAAAATCAAAATGAGAAGAACATTTTAAATTTAGGTTGCAGATATAATAAAGAAATTAACATTGATACTACAATTGTAAAAAAAATGGCAGTATTTTTAAAAGAAGAAGAACGAATGAATACAATGGCACATGAATTGAAGGAACTTATTATAAAGTTAGTACAAAATTCTGGATTATTTCAAGAGAAAAAAATCATAGAGAAAGCTAAAGAATTATTTAAAAACATTATGTTAGGTAATTATAGTTGGGATAAAGTAAATGAATTTTTAAAAGAATTAGATGAGGCTTTATATAAGGAGTTTGAAAGACTTAACAATTCATCAATAAATTATGATATATATAATAAAATATCAGATATCAGAAGTTTAAATGAAGATTTAATTGAAGGGTTATCTTATTTATTTAAAAAAGTAATGATTATAACAGGGGAAATGGGCATTGGAAAATCTCACTTAATAGCTAATTGGATTGATAAATATTGCATACCAAAACAAATAAATGCAATTTTATTGTTAGGACAGATGATGAATGAAGCTAATTCATTTACATTACAAATGAAAAATGAATTAGGTATAGAAGAAAACTTTGAGAAATTTCTAGCAGCACTAGATGCAATAGGAAGAGAGAAAAAAGTCATAGTACCATTTTTTATTGATGCATTAAATGAAAGCCAATACTATGAAAAATGGGCAGATAACATAAATGGAATAGTAAATGAATTTTCAAAGTATAAAAATATAAAACTAATTCTAACAATAAAGGAAGATTTTAAAGGAAAATGCTTACCTAATAATATGGATCAGGAAAATGTTATAACAGTTTTACATAGGGGATTTGCAGAAAATACATATGAAGCCATGAATGAGATATTTTCATATTATAAAGTTGAACTACCATTATTTCCAGTCATAAATGAAACATATTCAAATCCTCTATTCTTAATTACAATGTGTAAATGTATAAATAAAAATAGAATCAACTTATTACTACAAGATTATTCAGATTTTAACTTGATTTTTGATGAGTATTTAAAAAATATAAATTATGAGATATCTAAAAAACTGAAATATTCAGAAAAAGAAAATTTAGTGGTACAAATTTTAGATATTGTAGCAAAATATATGGTAGATAATAAAATACAGTATATAACTAAAATTAATTTTTTAAAAATTATCAAAGATCATTTATCACTATATAATATTGCTCCTATGCATATATTGGAATATTTTATTTCCGAAAACATTTTATATAAATCAATAGATTATAAAACAAGAGAGGAGATAGTATATTTTACATATGAAAAATACAATAGTATAATTAAATCTAAGTATATATTAAAAGATTTTCATGACAGAGACAGTATTATAGAAAATCAGAAATTAAAAGATATGTTTGATTATGAAAATGAATTATATGATGGAAATATTATAGAAAACTTGCTTATATACATAGGTAATAATTTTGGAATAGAATTATATGATATATTGGATTATAAATTAGACAAATATAGAAATGTTATAAGAATATATATGAGAAGCTTAATGTGGAGAAAAAAAGATAATTTTGATATAGAAGGAAAATTTAAAGAATTTTTTGATTATGTAGTAGCTAGAGAACATGACTTTTACTATAATTATGTGGAATTATTATTTACATGTGCAGTAATTGGAAGTAGTCCATTTAATATATATAAAATTAATCAAAAATTATTAGATATGTCTTTAATAGAAAGAGATAGTAGTTGGACAATAATGCTAGATGAGCATATAGAAGACTCAATACAAAGAATATTAGATTATTGTTTTAGAGCTGATTTAAGTGGAATGCATAAAGATAATAGACTTATGCTATCTATAACTCTATCATGGATGTTAAGTAGTTCAAATAGAAAATTAAGAGATTTAGCAACAAAAGCTTTAGTAATTACATTGACAAATAATTTAGAAACAATGGTGGATATCATTCAAAATTTTAAGGATGTTAATGATATGTACATATTAGAAAGAATATATGGTGCATGTTATGGTGCAATATTAAGGAGTAGTAATTTAGATAAATTAAATGAACTAGTTGAAAAGATTTATTCTGAAATATTCAATAAAGAAGAGGTAATAGCTAATGTTGTCATTAGAGATTATGCAAGGCAAATTATACTTTATGCTAAGTATAAGAAAATAGAAATGTCTTTTAATATTGAAAGAATTAATCCACCATATAAGAGTAAATGGTATGAAGAAATTCCAACTAATGAGCAAATTAAAAAATATGACATTAACTATGATGATGCTAAAGATAAAAAGTATCTATATGCACAATACAGGATAGTAAGCTCAATGATTACTGAATATGGAAGAGGTACAGGAGGATATGGTGATTTTGGAAGATATGTGTTTGAAAGGTTAGTTAGACCGTGGAAATATAAATTTGATAATCCTCAAGATTTAAGTAACATAGTTATAAAAAGAGTATTTGATATGGGATATGATGCAAAAATATTTGGAAATTATGATATGAATGTTAGCCCACATGACAGACATAATAATTGTACTGAACGAATTGGAAAAAAATATCAGTGGATAGCTACATATGAATTATTAGCCAAGTTACAAGATAAATATAAGATTTTTACAGAGGTATATCCAGAAGAGGAAGAGCTAGATTTTAATAGTAATATTTATTTAAATAGTAAATATGAAAAGACAGAAGTACTCGAAGATATTAGATATAAAGAAGATGTATATCAATTTTTAGATTTTGGTTATTTAAGAAATATAGATGTTACAAGTACATTAACAAAGCTTGAGAGAAAAGAGTATGAAATTTTAGATATAGTAGATAAAGAATGGATAAATGAAGATATAGATGTTGAGAAATATATTGAAAACTCAAATGAATATATTTCTTTGTGTGCATGTTATCATTATAGAAGTGATGCCATAGAATTGAAAGATATTACATCAAATTTTGATAGACATAGAAATAGTATTTCTTTAACAGTAATGTATCATGCATGTTTAGTTAATAAGGAATATAAAATAATACAAAAGGATATGGAAGGATTTATGGATTATAATATTCATTCTAATTTTGATGTCTTATTAAGAGAATATGTATGGTCTAAGTATTATGATGAAGCAGTTAAATATTTAGAGAAAAAGTCCAAAAGTTGCAATATATATCCTGTGTTTTCTAACTATTTATTTGAGCCATTATATGATAATTCAATAGAAAATGCAATTTCTATGTTTGTTCCATCAAAAATGTTGATAGAAGAATTAAAACTTAATCAAAGAGAGGATGGATATTGGTATAATGAAGATGGAATATTAGTATGTTATGATAATAAACTAAAAGGACAAGAAAGTAATTTTATCTTTAATAAGGATATTTTATATAATTATTTAGAAAAGAAAAACTTTAAATTAATATGGAAAGGCTACATTGATAAAAGTAACAAAAGAGAGTTTAGAGATTATCACTTTATAATTTTGAAAGAAGATGATAAATACAAAATTAAAAAAGAAAATGAGACAAGAGGGACATTAACTTTATAGAAAAATAGGGGTTGTAAAAAAAGTTCCAACAAAAAATGAGATTCAAGTTAAAATTATAACTTAAATCTCATTTTTTGTTGGAACTTTTTTTAGAATCCCTACTTTAATCTTCTTTTCTCAATAGCTGAAAATTCGTCACAATACATAAGTCAAATTTCCGTTTAAATGCTATATCATCTTCTATCTCCATAATTTGTTTCATAGATGTGATGTGATTTTTTTGGATAAAACATATTCAGAATTTCCAACACCAGTTTGAGTATTGTTTGATTTCCAGAAGTTAAAGCTAATAAAGTAGTAGTATTTTTTCATAAAAGCCTCCTATGGGGTGGTGAGTATATAAAATTAAATAGTATTTATAATAAAGATATATTGTAGTAAATGATGCCTTTACAATTTGTATATTGTGTGTATATTACGCAGTAGTTTTTGACTGCTTTTAATGACTTTTACTAAAATAAAAGAAAAGCAGTAATACCAATGATTACCGCTTTGTATATAGGTTTTTGACCTTTGCTCCAAAACCCACTTGTTTTTATCTCTTACTAAATTGTGGTGCTTTTCTAGCTTTTTTAAGACCGTATTTTTTTCTTTCCTTCATACGAGGATCTCTTGTTAAGAATCCATTAGATTTTAGTTCAGGTCTATATTCACGATTAGCTTCATTTAATGCTCTAGCAATACCATGTCTAATTGCTCCAGCCTGACCAGTAAATCCTCCACCTTTTACTGTTACAATAACATCATATTTTGTTGTTGTATTTGTAACTGTTAATGGTTGTCTTACTATAACTTTTAAAGTTTCCATTCCGAAAAATTCATCAATATCTTTTCCGTTAATAGTTATTTTTCCTGAACCTTCAACTAGTCTAACTCTAGCAATAGCATTTTTTCTTCTACCTGTACCATAAAAATACATATTTTCTTTTTTAGCCATTATACATTTACCTCCCATATTTCTGGTTTTTGTGCTTGATTTTCATGTTCACTACCTGCATAAACTCTTAATTTTTTAGCCATTTGTCTTCCTAAAGAATTGTGAGGTAACATTCCTTTAATAGCTAATGTCATAGCTTTTTCAGGATTTTTTTCAAGCATTACTTTTGCAGAAACTTCTTTCATTCCTCCAATATATCCTGAATGATGTCTATAAACTTTTTGATTTAGTTTGTTTCCTGTTAAAATTACATCTTTACAATTTAATATAATTACATGATCACCTGTATCAATATTAGGTGTATAAGTTGGTTTGTGTTTTCCTCTTAATAATTTAGCAGCTTCTGTTGCAACTCTACCAAGTGGTTTGTTTGCTGCATCAATTATATACCATTTGCTTTCGATTTCGCCTTTTTTTGCACTATATGTAGTATTATTCATGGTAATAATTACCCTCCTATTTTTTATATTTTATTATTTATATATATGATATTTAAATTTAAAACCACCGGGGAGAAGTTTTATATTTAAATCATATTTTAACACAATTACTAAAATAGTATATTATAGAATAGTGCATTTGTCAATACTTTGAAGGCGATTTTTTTTGAAAAACTTGACAAATTTTCCAAAAAAGAGTATACTAATAAAGGTTGGAAATAAAATGCAAAATAATTTTTTAAGGAGTAATAGGAAATGAAAAGTAAAAAGAATATAAAAAGCATATTAATAATGGCAGTAATAGGAATTATCAGTTTGTTTTTTATCAATATGAGTTTAGCTGCTAACATAGCAAAAATTAAAGTGGGAACAGCAAACCTTAGGGAAACAGCAGATGAAAATAGCAAAATACTAGAACAATTTTCTATGAATCAAGAAGTAGAAATAATAGAAAAACAAGGAAATTGGTATAAAGTAAAAGCAAAAGGAGTAACAGGATATTTAAGACAAGACTTATTACAAATTACTAAAGAAGAACCAAAAAACGAAGAAAATAAAACAGAAGAGAACAAAACAACAGAACAACCAAAAACAGAAAATTCAGAAGTAACAACTCAAGAAAACAAAGTAGAAGGAAGTACAAAAAAAGAAGAAAAGAAACTAGAACTAGGAAAACAAAAAATAGCAGAAAACACAAAATTAAAAATAGTACCAGTAATAAATGCAACAGATATCATAGAAGTAAAAAAAGATGAAGAAGTAAAAGCAACAGAAATACTAAACGATTGGGTATGTGTAGAAGCACAAAACACAAAAGGATGGATAAGAAAAGAAAAACTACAAAGTGAAGAAAAACCAGTAGAAGTAACACAACCACCAGTAACCCAAAATACAAATACACCAAATACAACAACACCACCAGTAACAACAACTAAAACCTTATATACAAATTCCAAAACAGTAAATTTAAGAAAACAAGCAAGTACAAGTTCAGGAATTGTAGTTTCTTTAGCACAAAACACACCAGTAGAAGTAATTTCAGAAGCAAATGGATGGAGTAAAGTTAAAGTATCTGGAAAAGAAGGATATATATCAAGTGCTTTATTATCAGCACAAAAGAAAGAAACCTCAAGAAGTATGGAAACAACAAGAAAAGAAACAAGCAAACAACAAACAACACCTAAAACTGAAAGCACAACAAAAGCAACTACTACATCATCAACACCAGCACAAACAACTCAAACAACAAAAGCACCAGCTACATCTGGAAAAGGATCATCAATAGTTGCAGAAGCAAGCAAATATATAGGATGTAAATATAGATATGGAGGAACAACACCAAGTGGATTTGACTGTTCAGGTTTTACACAATATGTATATAGAAAATTTGGGGTAAATCTAAATAGAACAGCAGCAGGGCAATACAGTAATGGTGTTTCAGTAACAAAAAGTCAATTACAACCAGGAGACTTAGTAATGTTTGGAAAATCTGGAATATCACATGTTGCAATTTATGCTGGAGGAGGAAGAATAGTTCATGCTGCAACATCTAAGACAGGAGTAAGAACAGACTCCCTAAACTCTGGATACTATAGCAAAAACTATGTAGGAGCAAGAAGAATACTATAAAAAAATCAACTAAAAGAAAGGAAAACAATGACCAAAAGACCAATTTTAGTTGCACTAATAGGATATATAATAGGTATAATAGAGGGGCTATACTTACAAATAAGTATAGTCCCTCTATATATTCTAATAGTAGCAATATACTTAATAATAAAGAAATACTACAAAAGAAAAAAGAAGAAATTTAAAATTTTTAGTATTCAAAGATATTCGCGATATTTAAAAATAGTTTTCAATCAAAAAGTAATTATAATAATTTTAATTAGTTCTATAATATCAAATTCTATAATATTAATCCAAAATCAGAAATATAAAACACTATATAAAAACATACAAGAAGTCAAATTAGTAGGAACAGTAATTAGCAATAAAAAAGAAAAAGAATATAAAGATATATATAACATAAAAATAGAAGAATTGAACAATTCAAAAAGATACAAAAACACAAAATTGTTAATAAAGGTGGATAAAAAAATAAAAAAGTCACTTAAATATGGAACAAGAATAACACTTAAAGGACAATTTATAGAGCCAAATGAAAAAAGAAATTATGGAGGTTTTAATTATAAAGAATATTTAAAAACAAAGGAGATATATGGATTAGTTGATGTAGAAGAAATATATAAAATAGAAAATGACAAAAATAATAATATAATATATCTTTTTAGAGAAATTTCTTTAAATTTAACAAATACAATAGATGAAATGTTAAATAAAGAGCAAGCTTCCATCTTGAAAGGATTGATATTAGGAGACACAACTAATATAGAAGAAAACATATACGAAAAATTTCAAATAAGTAACATGTCACACTTATTAGCAGTATCAGGAATGCATATTTCATATATTATACTAGGTATAAATACTATACTAAAAAAAAGAATAGGAAAAAGAAAAACAAAAGTGACAATAATAATACTTCTAATATTTTATATGATGATATGTGGAATAAGTCCATCTATGTTTAGAGCAACAGTAATGGGAATTTTAGTTACCTTATCAGATTTATTATATAGAAAAAATGATATATGGACATCTATTTCATTTTCTTTACTTATCCTATTAATATATAATCCGTTTTTAATAAAACATGTAGGTTTGCAATTATCATACTTAGGTACAATAGGAATTATTTTATTCTACAAAAATATCTTTGAAGTATTAAAAAATATTAAATCCAAAGATAATAAAGTTAAATTTAATAAAAAAAGATTATTATTAATTTCAAAAATAAAAGAAATCTTATCAGTCACCTTAGCAGTACAAATTATAATATTACCTATAATTATATATCAATTTAATTTTATAGGAATTTATTTCATTTTTACTACTCTAATTACAAGTATAATTGTTGCACCAATAATATTTTTAAGTATTATTTCAATTATTTTATATCTTTTAATAAATCCATTAGGAAGAATAGGTTGTTTATTCTTGCAAGTCTTAATTAATATATTAATTAAAATAACAGACTTCAGTAATTTACCATATTCGAAAATTTACATACCAACTCCAAAAATATGCATTATAGTATTTTATTATATAACTATTTTTTTATCTAATTATATATATTCAATTTATCGTAAAAGAAAAATTAATCAGACGCAACGAAGATTTAGAAATTTAATAGAATTATTTAAATATAAAAAAAGAACTTCTAAAATAAATTATAATTTTATTATTCTTATTATAATAATAATTATTTTTTTTTATAGATATATTCCTAAGAATTTAGAAATACATTTTGTAGATGTTGGACAAGGTGATTGTACTTTTATAAAAACACCGAAAAATAAAGCCGTTTTAATTGATGGTGGAGGCAGTAAATCTAAAGAATTTGATGTTGGCAAAAAAACTTTATTACCGTATATTTTAGATAGAGGATATACAAATATAGATTATGTTATAATATCACATTTTGATCAAGATCATGTACGGTTCTATCCTATATATATTAAAAGAAGTAAAAGTAAAAAATGTTATAATAGGAAAGCAATTTGAGATTTCAGAAAATTACCAAGAATTTGTAAAGATAGTAAAAGAAAAACAGATAAAAGTACATATAGTAGAAGCAGGTCAAAGAATTAAAATAGAAAAAGATTTATATTTTGATGTATTATGGCCATGTAGTGATAAGATAATGAGTGAAAATAGTATTAATAATAATTCTGTGGTTTGCAAAATGGTATATCAAAATTTTTCTATGCTATTTACAGGAGATATTGAAGAAATAGCAGAGAAGGCGATTTTGGAAAAATATAAGGATACAAAAGCTTTAAAAGCTACTATATTAAAAGTAGCTCATCATGGCTCGAAGTCTTCCTCAATAGTAGAATTTTTAAATGCTATAAAACCTAAAATATCACTTATTGGAGTGGGAGAAAAAAACACTTTTGGACATCCAAATATTGAAATTTTAGAAAGATTACAACGGATGTGGAAGTAAAATATATAGGACAGACTTAAATGGAGAAATTACAATACGAATTAATAAGAAAGGAAAATTTGAGATAAATAAAAGGCTTAATTAAATTTAATATATTATACTTTCCTTTAATTTCAGTATATATTTATTAAAAAAGTAAATAATAGTAGAAAATAAGAAAAATGGAGGTTCTATTATGAAGAGAATAATTATAGCAATAAGTTGTGTAATTGTTGTTATAGGAGCAATATGTACAGCAATTGCAATAACTAACAGTAAGAAAGAAAATAATTATATACAAGAAATTGCAAAAGAAGAAGTTATTGAAGAGAATATTATAGATGATTGCACAGAGGAATATGAAGAAATGGAAAAAGAAAAAAACATGGTACAAGCTAATGCAGAAGAGGAAGAAAAGGTTTCTCCAAATTGTTCTTTTACAAAAAAGACATATTATACAAAATGTGGACATACTGTTAGTAATTATTTAGAATTACCTAAAGATATAGTAAATTTGACAAAAGAACAAGTAGCAAATAAGTATCAAGATTATAGTATAGAAGAATTTGCTAGTAATAAAATTGTTTTATTTAAACAAGTTGATGATAATTGTGGAGAACATTATCTTGTAAAAGATAATGAAGGTAAAGTAACAGTATACAAAATTTTAGAGGATGGCTCACAAAGTTTATTTGAAGAAACTGATATTTATACAGAGTATTTGACTGATGAAGATAAAGAAAACATGAAAGAAGGAATAAGTATAAATGGTAAACAAGAATTAAATCAGTTAATTGAAGACTTTGAGTAATAAACAAATCTTGATTTTTAAGGTAGATGATTAAATATAGGAAAGAAAAATATCTAAAATATTTATTCAAATTCTTGGCTACCTTACAAATATTAAGAAATTCTAATCATCTAAAATGAGCCTCTTTATAACGTTCAAAACTACACTATTATCCATTTAGAATAAATTACGAATGCGACTGTAGTAGGCATACAAATTCTAAAACAAAAGTCATAAAGGGTCCTGTTTTCGGGTATAGTTGTGACTTTTGTTATAGAATTTGTTGACGTAACGAAAGGTAGCCGAGAAATTTATGAGAAATGGATAATAGTGTAGTTTTGCCTTGAACATCCCTCATTTTATATGAAAAGAATTTCTAAATATTTTCCAGTTGCATTCGAATTTTCATAAATATTTTAGATATTTTCTTCCATTATATAAAATAAATACTCACTAAAAAATCAAGATTTGTAGGACTTAGGCAGCTTAGGTCAATAGCTATTCCTGAATTATAAATTTCGCTTACAAAAAGTCGAAACTTGAAAACTTAAAAATATTGACAGAAGAATCATTTCATGACATAATATATGCATTGCAATTAATATATTTCAAGCTATTTAAGGAAGGAATAAAATGGAGAACCACAAAATAAAATCAATAATAGAAGCAATACTATTCTCAGCAGGGAGACCAGTAGAAAAAAAAGAATTATTACTAAGTCTAGAAATATCAGTAGTAGAAATAGAAACAACAATAAAAGAAATGCAAAAAGAATGGCAAGAACAAGAAAGAGGAATAGAAATAATAGAGGTAGAAGATTCCTATCAACTATGTACAAAAAAAGAATTATATGAATACATATATCCAGTATTAGACAAAAGAAATAAACCTAAATTATCAAATGCAGCCTTAGAAACACTGGCAATAATAAGTTACAATCCACGAATAACAAAGGCAGAAATAGAAGCAATACGTGGAGTATCAGCGGATGGATGTGTATACAAACTATTAGAATATGGTTTAATAGAAGAAGCGGGAAAAGTAAAAGAACTACCAGGAAATCCAAGGTCATATATAACCACGCAAGACTTCTTAAAAATGTTTGGTTATAAAACTCTAAACGACTTGCCGAGACTACCAAAATTTAAATTAGATGAAAATAGGCAAATAGTAATAGATGACTTATTTGAGCAAAAAGAAATGGAAAAACAACAAATAGAACAAGAGAAAGAGGGAGAAATATGAAATTATCACAAACAGGAATGAACACAGTAAAATTAACAAATATTGATGAAAGGTATCCAGGGCAAAGTATATTATTAAAAACAGGTCAATTGGTACAATATGGTGCAGGATTATTTGCATATAATACAGTTCCACTATTAGTAAGAAGAAATATAGAAAAAATAATAACAGAAACCTTAAATAAATATGGTTGTATAGAAGTATTATTACCAACACTACAACCAGATACAATATGGAAAAACTCAGGAAGATATAACCACTATGTAGATGAAGGAACAATGTTAATAACAGAATCAAACAAAGGAACTTTTTGTTTAGCACCAACAGGAGAAGAAGCTATTTTAGAATTTGCAAGAGAAAAACTAAAATCTTATAAAAATTTACCAGTTACATATTATCAAATTGGAGAAAAATTTAGAAATGAAATAAGAACAAGAGGATATTTATTAAGAGGAAAATCTTTTCCAATGTTAGATGCATATAGCTTTGACCTTGATGAAGAAGGAATGGAGAAATCTTATGAAAATGCAAGAAAAGCCTTTTTAGAAATTTTTGAAAAAATAGGAATGCCAGTAATACCAATTGTTGCAGATAATGGAGCAATGGGTGGAAAAAAATCAGAAGAATTTATGCTAATATCAGAACAAGGTGAAGATAAAATATTATATGATGAAGAAGTTGGAGTTGGATTAAATACAGAGATATTAGAAAGAGAAGACTACAAAGAATACTTACAACAAGAATACAATATAACAGACATCTCAAAGTTTAAAGAAATAAGAACAATGGAATTGGGACACATATTCCAATTAGGAACTAGATATTCAGAAATTATGAAAGGAAAATACATAAACAAAGAAGGAAAAGAAGAGCTATATTATATGGGATGTTATGGAATAGGTGTTAGTAGAACCTTAGCAGCATTATATGAACAAAATATCATTAAGGATGCAAAATGGGGACCTTGTGGATTTGTATTACCAGAAACAATTGCACCATATAAAATACAAATTATACCAAAGGTCGAAGATGACGCTAAAATGGAGCAAGCAAAAGAAATATATAATATTTTAAATAAGAAAGGAATACAATCAATTTTAGATGATAGAGAAAATATACAAATTGGAGCTAAAATAAGAGACTGTAAAGTACTTGGAACACCATATATGATTGTCCTAGGAGATAAGACAGATGGAAAAAAATTAGAATTAGAGAACAATAAAACAGGAGAAAAACAAAATATATCAATAGAAGAAATAATTAAAAAATTTCAATAAAAAATTAGAATTAAGATTTACTAAGATATAACTTAGTTACATACTATAAAAAGTTGATACTAAGAAGGATACACAGAGCAAATTGTTAAAAAATCTTAATTCTTTTTTTTATATTCTATATAAAAAAATCATATCACTGTCGTTCTATTAGAATTCACTAAAAAAACACAAAGTAACAATAATAAGATAACAATATTAATATATGATTTGCATATACTAAGGTAAAGGAATTAATAAAAGAAAGAGATGATTTTGTATGAAAAAAGCAAAAAAGGAAATAAATACAATCATAAAAATGGAAAACTTTATAGATTTTAATAAAGAAATAATAGAAAGTGACAAAACTTTTGAAAAATTAATGTTCATATATTCAATAGCAATAAAAGAATTAAAAACAAAAATAGAAATAATACAAGAAGAAGCAAAAATATTTAATAAATATAATTTAATTGACCATATTAATACAAGAATAAAAACACATGAAAGTATAATAGAAAAAATGAAGAAGAAAAATTACGAGCTAACCTATCAAGCTATGATTGATAATATTAATGATCTTGCAGGCTTAAGAATAATATGTCCAACAGAAAAAGATATCTTTACAATAAAAAATTTGGTTAAAAATATTCCAGGGATAAAAATAATAAAAGAAAAAGACTATGTTACATATCCTAAGAAAAGTGGATATTCTAGTTATCACTTAATAGTGGAAATACCAATAAATTTATTAGAAAATACAATATATGTTAAAGTAGAGATACAAATAAGAACTATAGCAATGGATTTTTGGGCAAATTTAGAACATGAAGCAAAATATAAAACTAAAGTAGAAATTGATAAAAAAACCTCAAAAGAATGGGAAAAATGTGCAAAAATGATAAAAAAATTAGATAATCAAATGATAATTCTAAATAATTTATAAAATTATATTGAAAAAACAAAATAATTAAAATATAATAAAAAGGTCATCAAACTAAGGAGGAAAAATAATGGGAAAACAAGAGAAAAAAAAGAGTAAAGCAAAAATTTTTATTATAATATTTTTTATTATTTTAGTACTTATTATTGTAGGAACTGCTATATGGTATTTTGCAAAGCCCTTAAATCAAATGCAAGAAGAAAAAGAAGAAGCAGAAATAGTTACAGAAAAAAGACAAATAGTAATGAAAGTACAAGCGAGATTAGTAAATTTAACAAACAAAGAAGGAAAAATAGATATAGAAAAACTAAATGATAGTTTATCAAAAATTGAAGGTCTTGAAAATTTTAATAAAATAGAAGAATTACCAGCTATTATAATGGTAGATGGATATAGAGTAAAAATTGACGAAAATCTACAAGCAGATATAGTTGAAGAAGAAGCTAAGGAAAGTATTACTATACAAATTAAAGAAGGACAAGTAGCTAAAGAAAATAGCACAATAAATGGAAAGGAAAAAAGTTACAAAAATCCTATAATACCAAAAGGCTTTAAAGCAGTAAATACCGAAAAGGCTGTGTGGACAGATCCAAATGGATATCAAAATGGATTGGTGATAGAAGATGCAACAGGAGACGAAACAACAAATAAAAGTCAATTTGTTTGGATTCCAGTAAAAGCTTATGAAGATTTTCACTTAATAGAAGGATATAGTGATAAAAAATTATCTAAAATGTTAGATAATGGATTAAATCCATCAAGAGAGTCTGGAAGCAGTGACAAAGAGCTATTGCCAGGAAAGCCAAAGAAAAATAATACAGTAATAGGAACAATAGAAAGTATAGAAATGTATGAAAGTGTAAAAGAGAATGGAGGATTTTATATTTCTAGATATGAAGCAGGAATAGATGATGAGAGCAAAAAGAATATTCAAGATGGAAGTGTAAAACCAGTATCAAAAAAACAAAAGGTATGGAATAATATAGCATGGGGAGGAAGTACAGAAATAGAAGCAACAGATAAATTACAAGGGAAGGATGAAGCTCCAGGGGCAGTAAAAGTTGCAAGAAGTATGTATAATAACCCAATAATAGGAAATACAAATAAAAAAACGACAGTAAAAAGTACTTTGTGTTATGGAGTACAATGGGACGCAGCTTTAAATTTCATAAATAGCTCATATGTAAAAGGTAAAGCAGAAGGATATATAAAAGATAGTACAAATAAAGGAAACTATGGAAATGAACTACAAGAAACAGGCATTAGTGAAAAATATATGAAAAACAATATATATGATTTAGCTGGAAATGTAAGTGAATGGACTATGGAAGCCTATGAGACAAAATATAGAGTATTACGTGGTGGAAATTATGAAGGAATAGCCAATATTACACCAGCGAGTACACGTTTTATCGAAGTTCCTTCAAAAAGTGCATCAGAAATAGGATTTAGAATTGCATTATATTTATAAAATTGCAAATTAAGGTATAATTTTAATTGACATAAGCAAGAATATAGAGTATAATAATACCAATAAGTAATGATCGGGATTTATTATTAAGTTATATATGAGTTAAGAGAATAAAAAAGGCCATATATAAATATCTAATAAAAAATTTGTGCATATAAAGCACAAATTTTTAACGTTGAAAAAAATATAGAAAGAAAAAACTTTAAATAACGATTAATTATAAAAAAACAAATAATAGAAAAACACAACAATTTTAGTAATAAAAATATTTACATTACTGAAATTATACTAAAAGGAGAGGAAAGAGATTAATTATGAAAGAAGAGTTAGAAAAGCAAGAGGAAAAGAAAGAACAAATAAAAAAAACTAGAAGAAATACAACAAGAACAAGAACAGTAAATAATAATAAGCAAAATGAAGAAGTCTCAATAATAAAGAAAGATAACACAGAAGAGAATAAAAAAACGACAAAAAGACCATATAGAAGAAGGAACACAAAAACAAATAACAGAAATAACGAAAAAGAGAATACAATATTTAAAAAAACAAAACTAAAAATAATACCCTTAGGTGGCTTACATGAAATAGGAAAAAACATTACAGCCTTTGAATATGAAAATGAAATAATAGTAGTTGATTGTGGTTTATCGTTTCCAGAAGACGATATGTTAGGAGTAGATTTAGTAATACCAGACATAACCTATTTAGAAAGAAATGTAGACAAAATAAAAGGGTTAATTATTACACATGGACACGAAGATCACATAGGAGCAGTGCCATATTTATTGAAAAAAATAAATATCCCAATATATGCAACAAGGCTTACAGCTGGCCTAATTAGAAACAAATTAGAAGAACATAAACTACTAAGAAGTACAAAATTAAAAGAAGTAATACAAGGTCAAATAATAAAATTAGGTAAAAAATTTGAAGTAGAATTTATAAGAAGTTCACACAGTATTCCAGATTCAGTAATGTTAGCAATAACAACACCAGTTGGTACAGTATTACACACAGGAGACTTTAAAGTAGACTATACGCCAATTGACGGAAAATTGATGGACTTTGGTAGAATTGCAGAACTAGGAAATAAAGGAATATTAGCTTTAATGTCAGATAGTACAAATGCAGAAAGAAAAGGCTTCACAATGTCAGAAAGTTCAGTAGGAGAAGTTTTTGACAAACTATTTTTACATTGTACTAAAAGAATTGTAGTAGCAACCTTTGCATCAAATGTGCATAGAGTACAACAAATTGTAAATTCAGCAGTAAAATATGGAAGAAAAATAGCAGTATGTGGAAGAAGTATGATTAATATGATACAAACTGCTAGAGAATTAGGATATATAGAATGTCCAGAAAACATTTTTATAGATATAGATATGATAAAAAATTACACAGATGAACAATTAGTAATTATAACAACAGGAAGCCAAGGAGAAACAATGTCTGCATTAACTAGAATGGCGGCAGGGGACCACAGAAAAGTAACAATAACACCAAATGATCTAGTAATAATTTCTGCAACTCCAATTCCAGGAAATGAAAAACTTGTATCTAAAGTAATTGATGACTTAATGCAAATTGGAGCAGAAGTAGTATATAGTGCCTTAGAAGATATACATGTATCAGGACATGCATGTCAAGAAGAACAAAAATTGATTTTGGCTTTATCTAAACCAAAGTATTTTATACCAGTTCATGGAGAATACAGACAATTAATTGCTCATAGCGAAACAGCTCAGAGCATGGGAATAGATAAAGATAATGTAATTATGCTTTCAAATGGTAGAGTTTTGGAAATAAACGAAAATAGTGCAGAATTTACTTATACAGTTCCAAATGGTAGAGTATTAGTTGATGGTTTAGGTGTAGGAGATGTAGGTAATATCGTATTAAGAGATAGACAACATTTGTCTCAAGATGGTTTAATTGTTATTGTATTAACTATGGATTCATCATCAGGTGAAGTAGTAGCAGGACCAGATGTTATTTCAAGAGGTTTTGTTTATGTTAGAGAATCCGAAAATATAATGGATGATGTTAAATCAGTTGTAAGAAACGAAATTAGAAAGTGTGAAGAAAGAGGAATCCGTGATTGGTCAACGATTAAGTCAACAGTTAGAGAAAATTTAAGAGATTATATTTTCTCTAAGACAAAAAGAAATCCTATGATTATACCAATTATAATGGAAATTTAATAAAATGCAGTAATACCAAGCTTTTGATAGCTTGGTATTACTGCATTTTATTAATTTGTTATTAACGCAGAAAGTTTTAGAAGGTTTTTTTCTTAAAATTTGTATTTAGAATTACTATTTTTTTTTGGCTTCATTATAAGTAACCAATTTTATAGTTTCATTTTTCTCTTCTATAGATATATGAGTATAAATATCTTGACCCACATTTTCATTACTATGTCCAATTATTGAATTTATGATTACTTGTTTAACATTTTGCCATCGTAAATAAAAATTTATTATCATAATTATAATATTTTTCAAATATCTTTTTTATTTTTGTAGGAATTGTATAAAGAAATTAGTAAAAGCAGAAAAAAATATAAACGACATATTGACATATTCCACTTGTGGAAGTATAATATATTCTACAAGTGGAATATATTATATGAGGTGATTAAATTGTTAAAACATGGAATATTAGGATTACTTAATTATGAAGATATGACAGGATATGATATAATGAAGTTTTTTAAAGACTCTTTAAGTTTTTTCTGGACAGCTCAAACTAGTCAGATTTATAGAGAACTCCAAACTTTAAAAAAGAAAGGATGGGTAATTGATAAAAATGTCACTAAAAAAAATAAATTAAATAAAAAAATTTTTTCGATTACCGAGAAAGGAAAAAACGAATTAAGGAGATGGCTTTCGGAAGAAGATACTGGTTTTGAAAAAAGATGTTCCATTTTAATGAAAACTTTTTTTAGAGGAGAAAAATCAATTGAACAAAATATAGAATTTTTTAAAAATGTGAAAAAAGATAGTAAGGGAATTATTTCAGATAAACAAGTACCTTTAGAAAATGTTGAAAATTATTCCAAGAGGATGAAAGATCCTAAAATAGCTATTTATTGGAAAATGACAATTGAATATGGAGTTATGTATATGAATATGCTAAATGAATGGTCAAATAAATGTATATCAGAGTTGGAGGAATTAAAAAATGAAGAAATGGATTAAAGAAAATAAAATACCAATAATAATGTGGCTTATATTTGAAACAGTAGCAATATCCTTATTTTTGACAACAAAGAATATCTTCTATTTATTAAATTTTACATATATTGGTACATGTGTAGCAGTTGGATTTGCTTTAATGATACATAAAGTTAAATATGCTAGAAATGTAGCTCAATTTGGTGTTGGACTTTATATGCTTATTTATCTAGGAATTTTTTCAAAGGAAAATATGCAAATAGAGGGATTTTGGTATTATCTATTCTTAGGCGTATTTGAAGCTGCAACTATTCATTATTTTGTAGCTAAAATAGGAGGACCATTATTTTTTGGAAGAGGTTGGTGTGGCTATGCTTGTTGGACTGGAATGATATTAGATCTTCTTCCATACAAGACACCAAAAGGAGAAAGAAAAAGAATAGGTTGGATTAGGTATATAGTATTTTTATTGTCCTTTTCGTTTGTAGTAGCACTATTTATATTTAAAGTGAATAATTTAGAAAAAGTTATGTTTTGGTCTTTTATAATTGGAAACTTAATATATTATGCACTTGGCATAGTTTTAGCCTTTATATTTAAAGATAATAGAGCCTTTTGTAAGTATATTTGTCCTATTACCTTATTTTTAAAACCTGTAAGTTATTTCTCTTATTTGAGAATAAAATGTGATCATGATAAATGTATTGAATGTAAAAAATGCATAAATAGTTGTCCAATGAATGTAGATATGTTAGATGATTCAAGAAAAAGAAAAAATGGAACTGAATGTATATTATGTTTTAATTGTGTTAAAGAATGTCCTAAAAATGCATTAAAACTACTATGAAATTGAGACTATGAGTTAAGAAGGATATTGTTTAGTAAAAGTTAATATAAAGCCTTATCATTTGCATGCAACTATTAACAATTTCATAGTTAAATAAAAGAAGGATATAACTTATGATAAAGATGGGTGTAAGATACTAACACAAAAAAAACAATTGAAATAAAGAAGATAAAATGATAAAATACAAAAGAAATCAGTATTAGTAATTTAAAGAAATACTTTTATATAAATAAATTATCTAAGGGGGAGGAAGATGAAAAAAGAAAATGCTGTAACTATAGTGTCATTAATAGTTATAGTTATTATATTATTAATATTAGTAGGAATATCTATATTTATAATAACAGGAGAAAATGGGCTTATTGAAAAAGCTAGTTGGTCTAACTTCTTAACAGAATTTTCAGCGGTTCAGGAAGCAGTAGATATAAAAATGATGGAAAGGGAAGTAGAAAAAAACTCGAAAAATACTAAAATAGCAAGTTCAAAAGGAAGAAATTATTTAAAATTAGCAGAAGCTAATACAACTAATAATATAAAAGAAAAAGAATATCCAGTATTAAAAAACGGAAAAGTTCCAAACGAGGATATTTCACCAACATTAGTAGCAAATATTAAAGTCATAGAAAAAATAGAAGAGATTACAGAAGAAAAAGTTGAATTATACAAATTAGACCTTAAAGCTTTGAATTTAGATTTAACAAAGGAATATATAATAAATATAAAAAGTGGTAATATTTATAGAATTAAAGGTCAAAAATACAAAAAAAGAACCTGTCATAGACCAGATTATGGAAATTATGATATTCCATCTAAAATATCCCTAGAAATAAATTCTGTAACTAATAATAAACTAAATTTATCTTTAAAAGCTGAAGATTTAATTAATGGAATTAATACAATTCAATTTCCTGATAACACTAAAAAACAAGGTAAAGGTGAAACACAATTAACTATTGATTTTCAAATTGATCTATCAAAAAACGATGAATATAATTTTAAACTAATAAATTCAATAGGTGAACAGAAGGAAAAAACAATTATAATTAATGCAAAAGAAGTTGAAGCTGTGAGAAGCTACCACAAATTTGAAATAGAAGAAAGCGGTTTATATAAAATCGAAGCTTTTGGAGCTTCTGGTGGATATTCAAGAATAAATGGATATATTGGAGTATTAGGAGGAAATGGTGGATATACCTCTGGAGAAATTTATCTAAATAAAGGAGAAAACTTATATCTTTATATTGGTGGTCATGGAGCTGATGCTATTTGTTATCAAGATGCTAAAGGTGGCTATAATGGTGGAGGCTTAGGAACTTGGGACTATAGTGACAATGAAGCAGCAGGTGCAGGAGGAGGAGCAACAGATATACGTTTAGTAGCTGGGGAGTATAATGATTTTGAAGCTTTAAAAAGTAGAATTATGGTAGCAGGAGGAGGAGGAGGCTCATCATGGTATACTAGTGGAGGAGCTGGAGGAGGCTTAGAAGGTTTGACTAATCGAGTTTATGCAACTCCTGGAACTCAAAACTCTGGATATAAATTTGGAATCGGACAAGATGGATATGGTGTAGGAGCTTCAGATGGTGTAGGAGGAGCTGGCGGTGGCTATTATGGTGGAAATACAAGTGATGTAGCTGATGCTTGTGAAGCTGGAGCTGGTGGATCTTCTTTTGTCTCTGGATATGAATTATGTAATGCAATAGATAGTGAATCTTCTGAAACAGATATAATTCATACAAATCAACCTAATCATTATAGTGGAAAGATATTCAAAAATGCAATAATTAAAAATGGAACTGAATTTAGTCCTATTTCACAAGATGGATTAGTAAGAATAACTAAAGATGATAAAATATTTTTATTCTTTCCTCAAATAAATTAAGTTTTTTAAATTCAAATAAAACCTACATCACAAATAAATTTCAATTTTGTGTTGCTAATAAAGTAATTTTAATGTATAATAATTAAGTAATAAAAAACAAAGGAAGCGATAAATTTGAATACAACTGTAAAAGAAATATTAGAATGGGTATATTGTATAGTAATAGCACTAATATTAGCAGTACTATTTAGATATTTTATAGGAACGCCAACAATAGTAAAACAAGTATCAATGTATCCTACACTAGTACAAGATCAAAGACTATGGTTAAATAGATGGGGAAGGACAACTAAAACACTACCAAAAAGAGGAGAAATAATAACCTTTGAAGAACCTAAAAAAACAAACTACTCATATTCAGAAGTTAACCAAGAAAATCCTATAGCAGAATACGAAAATAAAACAGGTTTTAAATGGTTCGTTAACAACTTCTTAGAAATAGGAAAAAGAAGTTATATAAAAAGAGTAATTGCACTTCCAAAGGAAAAAGTAGAAATAAAAGAAGGTGCAGTATATATAAACGATCAAAAATTAGAAGAGCCATATTTGCAAGAAGGAATAGTAACAGATGTAATAGGAGCAGGTTTCACAAAATTCACTGTTCCAGAAAATTGTATATTTGCAATGGGAGACAACAGAAACCATAGTACAGATTGTAGAGCCTTTGGATGTATACCCTTAGAAAAAATAGAAAGTACAGTAGCAATTAGAATATGGCCATTAGACAAATGGGGAAAGGTAGAATAAATAAGGAACTACAAAAATGTTTGATAAAATTATAGGAAATGAACAAATAATAACAACACTAAAAAAGATGGTAAAGCAAAATAGAACTTCACATAGTTACTTATTTCTAGGAATACAGGGAATAGGAAAAAAAATAATAGCAAAAGAATTTGCAAAAATGTTATTATGTATAGAAGAAGAAAAATACTGTAACAAATGTAAATCATGTATAGAATTTAATACAAACAATAATCCAGACTATATATATATTGAGCCTGAAGAAAATAAAATAAAAATAGAACAAATAAGAAAACTACAAAAAAGCATCCAAGAAAAACCTATAATATCAGATAAAAAAATATACATCATAGATAATGCAGATTTAATGACAAAAGAGTCACAAAACTGTTTATTAAAGACCTTAGAAGAACCACCAAAATATGCAATAATAATTTTAATTGGTTCAAATGAAATAGCATTTTTACCAACAATAAAATCCAGATGTACGATTATTAAGTTTAATAAAATAGAAGATGAAGAAATTAAAAAATATTTGGAATCAAATTATAGAATAAACACAAATGAAAATATGATAAGAATATTTCAAGGTAGTATAGGAAAAGCAATAAAATTAAAAGATAAACAACAAGATTATCAAATATTAGAAAAACTAATAGAAGAATTCAATACAAAAACTCTAATTGATATTTTTAATGAAGCAAAAATCCTATATAATTCAAAAGACGAAATAGAAGATATGTTAGAATATATAAATATATTACTATTACAAAAGTCAAAACAGAATTATTTATTCACAAATTGTATAAAGATTGTGGAAGATACAAAGAAAAGATTAAAATTAAATGCAAATTATGATATGGCAGTAGACAATATGCTATTTAACATATGGGAGGAAGTAAATTGAAAAATATAATTGGGGTTAGATTTAAAAAGCTAGGAAAAATATACTTTTTTAATCCAAAAAATCTAAAAGTAAAAAAAGGTGACAAGGTAATAGTTGAAACTTCTCAAGGAGAAGAATATGGTGAAGTAATGATTCCTAATAGAAGGATTGAAGACGAAAAAATTATAGAACCATTAAGAAAAGTAGTTAGAATAGCAAATTATAAAGATCAAAAACTATATGAAGAATGTAGAAAGAAAGAAAAAGAAGCCTATAATGTATGCATAAAAAAAATAAAAGAACATAAATTAGATATGAACTTAACTGATGTAGAATTTAAGTTTGATAACAGTAAAATACTATTCTATTTTACAGCAGATGGAAGAATAGACTTTAGAGAACTAGTAAAAGACTTAGCAGCTATATATAAAACAAGAATTGAATTAAGACAAATAGGAGTTAGAGATGAAGTAAAAAGAATTGGAGGAAATGGTGTTTGTGGTAGAGAACTCTGTTGTTGTTCGTTTTTAAGTGACTTTGAAACAGTCTCAATAAAAATGGCAAAAGAGCAGAATATATCATTAAATCCTTCGAAGATATCAGGAAATTGTGGAAGACTAATGTGTTGTCTTAAATATGAAAACAATGTCTATGAAGAAAAAATAAAGAGTTTACCAAAGGTTGGAGCAATTGTGAAAACTGATGATGGTCAAGGAGAAATTGACAATATTGAAACTCTAAAAGAAATAGTAAGAGTTAAAATTAAAGATGGTGATGGATATTTATATAAAAAATATTCTGTTAAGGATATAAAAGTTATTAAAGACGTAGAAACAGAAAAATTAGATGAAGAAGAATTAGTACATAAAAAAGAATTAGAAGAATTAGAAAAATTACAAGAAAAGGACAAAGAGTTAGAAAGCAAATAGATAATTTTAAATAGTTTTAGGAGGTGAAAATAATGGCATATAAAATAACAGATAAATGTATTTCATGTGGAGCATGTGCAGCTGAATGTCCTGTAGGATGTATTTCACAAGGTGAAGATAAATTCGAAATAGACGCATCAGCATGTATTTCATGTGGATCATGTGCAGGTGTTTGCCCTGTAGAAGCACCAGTTGAAAGCAAGGATTAATATACTTATATAAGTGCATCAGAAGAAGGAAAAAATAAAAAAGATAAGAAATCAGTCATAAAATACCTTGTTTTATGACTGATTTTTAAAAATATAAATAAGGTGTAAGCTTTAATAATAAAATATATATTATAGAAAGGAAAGATTATATATATGCAAGAAGAAAACAAAGAAAATGAAGAAAAAGAAGACTTTCAAATAATAAATAATAATGATGTGCAGGAAAATGAGAAAGAAATAAAAACAACAAACAAAAAAAGCATTTTGTTAAATTTTCTATTAATATTCATAATCTGTATAGGATTACTAGTATATATGATAAAAGTAGATGGAATTGACAACATAATAAAGGTATTAGTCAAAGTAGACTATAGATGGGTAATAGCTGGAATAGTATGTTTAATAATACATTGGATATGTGAAGGGTTAAATTTACATATCCCAATAAAGAGAATCTATAAAGATCAAAAGTTTAAAAACTCTTTTAAAGTAGCAATAATAGGCCAATTATTTAATAATATAACACCTTTTTCAACAGGTGGCCAACCAATGCAAGCCTATGAATTAAATAAAAAAGGAAGAAGGGTAAGTGATTCCTTATCTTGTATGGCAATGAAATTTGCAATTACACAAACGGCATTAGTTACATCAACCTTATTGATAGTACTAATTGAATTTAATTTTTTTAAGCAATTAATGCAAAACTACTTATGGGTAGCAATATTAGGATTTGTAATAAATATTATAGCAATAATATTAGTAATCATAGCAGGAATAAAAAAAGAAATAATAATATATATAACAACACCAATAATAAAATTATTAGGGAAGATACATGTAATTAAAAATGCTGAAGAAACAACAGAGAAATTAAATAAGAGTATAGAAAACTTTGGAAAACAATTTTTGATAATGAAGTCAGAAAAGAAAATGGTAATAAAAATGTTTATAATAGCAGTTATACAAAGTTTTGCATATTACTCAATAACTTATATGATATATAGAGCTTTTGGAAATAGTGGAATAAGTTTCTTTCAAATAATACCAACACAAGCTTTCTTATTATTAATAATGACTTTTATACCAACACCTGGATCTGGATTAGGAGCAGAGGGAGGCTTTTACCTATTATTTAATTCCATATTCAAAGAAGGAACGATAAATATGTCAATACTATTTTGGAGAATTTACACTTTTTATTTACCAATATTATTTGGATTAATATTTTTAATTCCAGTAAAAAGAAAAGAAGATTAAGGAATATTCCTTAATCTTCCTTTAAACTTAAGCTTTCTAAAGCTAATAATTCTTGCCATCTGTTATCTACTTCTTTTTGGAACTCTTCTATCATCCACTCATTACCAGGTTTAAACATATGTTTAAACCTTTTTTGTGGTTTAAGAAATTCCTCTATAGGTAATTTTTTTGCTGGTTTATAATTAACTTTATATTTTCCATTTACTACTTCATATAATGGCCAATAACATGTTTCAACTGCTAATTTATTAATTTGCATTAACATATCTGTTGGATATCCCCATCCTCTTGGACATGGAGCCAATACATTTAAAAATGCTGGACCTTCTGTATATATAGCTTTTTCAGCTTTTTCATATAAGTCTTTAAAGTTTAAATATCCTACTGTTTGTGCAACATAAGGAATATGATGCCCTACTAATATTTGACTTAAATCCTTTCTAGATTGCATTTTTCCTGGAAGTACTGTTCCAGCAGGAGAGGTTGTTGTGTCTGCAAATTTTGGTGTTGCAGATGAACGTTGGATTCCAGTATTCATATATGCACCATTATCATAACATACATAAACCATATCGTGACCACGTTCCATAGCACCTGATAAACTTTGTAGTCCTATATCATAGGTTCCACCATCTCCACCAAAGGCAATAAATTTTGTATCACCATCTTGAGGTAGTTTTCCTTGCTTTTTCATAGACTGATATGCAGCTTCTGCACCTGATAAAGTAGCAGCTGCACACTCAAAGGCAGTATGTATAAAAGAATCTGTCCAAGCAGTATATGGATATATGAAGGTTGAAACTTCCATACAACCTGTTGCACCTGCAATTACCGCATGATCTTCAGGTTTTAGGGCTCTCATAATCATTCTTGCAGCAGGTGGAGCTCCACAACCAGCACACATTCTATGACCAGATGTAAATCTAGAAGGTTTATTTCCTACAACTTCTTTTACATTATAAGGCATTATTTTCACCTTCCTTTCTTAAACCAAAATATCTATATGGATTTTCTACTTTTCCATTTTTAGCTATTTCTAATAATTCTATATAAACTTTTTCTATATCGTCTGCTTTTGTGTCTCTACCACCAATACCATAAACATAATTTACTGCTGGTACAGTTTTCTTACTTACATACATACTAGAAACAACATCTTCAAATAAGGCTCCTCCAGCAGCATTTAAAGAGTCAGCTTTATCAAATATTGCTATAGCTTTTAAATGTCCTAAAGCTTCTGCAATTTCCTCAGCTGGAAAGGGTCTATAAACACGAACTTTTAATAGACCAGCTTTAATTCCTTGTTCTCTTAATTTATTTACTACATATTTTGTTGTACCTGCTGTAGAGTTCATACATACAACTGCAACTTCTGCGTCTTCTAATTTATATTCTTCAAAAAATCCATATTTTCGCCCAGTCATTTTTTCAAAATCTTTTGCAACTTCTAATATAACTTTTTTAGCATTTTTCATTGCTTGTGCTTGTTGTGCTTTATGTTCAAATAAATAACTTTGGACATCTAGTGGACCAACTGCAATTGGTTCTTTTTTATTTAATAGAAAATGTTCAGGATGATATTCACCTACAAATTCTTTTACTTTATCGTCTTCTTCAAGTTCAATATTTTCAATAGAGTGTGATGTAATAAAACCATCTTGACATATCATTAAAGGTAGCATAACATCTTTGTGCTCTGCAATTCTATGTGCCATTAAGGTGTTATCATAGGCTTCTTGGTTGTTTTCAGAAAATAACATTATCCATCCAGAATCTCTAACACCCATCGCATCTGAATGATCATTATGTATGTTTAATGGACCTGATACAGCTCTATTTACCAAAGATAATACTATTGGTAGTCTTAAACTTGATGCTATATAAATCATTTCCCACATTAATGATAATCCGTTTGCTGATGTTGCTGTCATTGCTCTTGCACCAGCTGCTTGTGCACCAATACATGCAGACATTGCACTATGTTCACTTTCTACTGCTACGAATTCTGTGTCAACAGTTCCATTGGCAACAAAGGTTGAAAAGTATTGTGGTATTTCTGTTGATGGTGTTATTGGAAAGGCTGCAACTACATCTGGATTAATTTGTTTCATGGCAGTTGCTGCTGCTTCGTTACCACTTAATCTTTCTCTTATACTCATAATTTTTCTCCTTTTCTTTATTTATTATTTTAAAGTATAAAGTTATTTTTATTGTTCTTTCATCTCAATAGCATTAAAAGGACATGTTTTTGCACAAACGCCACATCCTTTACAATAGTCATAATTGAAGTCTTTTCTTAAGCCTTCTTTAGTTACTGGTATTGCATCATCTGGACAAACAGGGAAACATAAACCACATTGTTTACATTTTTCACTTAAAAATACAGGTTTTACACTTCTCCAATCTCCAGTTTTAAATTCTTTCGCATTACCAGCTTGATATATATCACCGCCAGGAGTTAATTGTTCCATAGGTGTGTTAGGATTTATTGTATTCATATTTTTTTAACCTCCTTTAATGCCATTTCTAATGCTTTCATGTTACCTTCAATAACTTCAGGTTTTTTAGCAAATTTATGTTTAAAAGATCCTTTCATGTCTTCAAGTAATGCTTCGTCTGACATAATTCCACTTACTTTTACAATAGATGCAAGCATTGGTGTGTTTGGAAAATATTTTCCTAGTGTTTGTTCAGATATTTTTCTGGCATCTATTGTGTAAATAGCTCCTTTGTAATCTTTTAATACTTCTTTTAAATAGTTAGCAGATTTTGTGGTGTTGATTATTATTGCACCAGTTTCTTTTAGACCAGCTGTCACTTTAACAGATTCTAAAAGTGTATCATCAACTACAACAACATAGTCTGGTTCATAAATGTTACTATGAATTGTTATTGGTGAACTACTAATTCTGTTATATGCTGTTATAGGTGCACCCATTCTTTCAGGACCATATTCAGGAAATCCTTGAATGTATTTTCCTGTGTTAAAGGCTGCATCAGCAAGTAAAAGTGATGCTGTTTTGGCACCTTGACCGCCTCTACCATGCCATCTTATTTCTATTAAGTTATCCATGTTATTTATTAGCCTCCTTTATTTAATTTTATGGCTTTAGTATATTCCTATTTAAGGCTGATGTCAATAGAAAAGTAGTGATGCTATTAAGCGATTACCAAAGGTAAAATTTTATAAATTTAAAAGGATTGTCTAACAACACTTTACAAATTCAAAATATTTGTTATAATAGTTTTATAAAAAAAAAGAAAGGGGTCAAAAAAATGAAAGGAAAATCAAAAATAGGAAGTATTATAGGAGGAATCATATTAATAATAGCATTAATAGTAGGATATTTCTACATAAATGATGCAAATCAAAAGACAAAAATAGTAGAAGAATTTACACAAATTGAAAAAATGTCAAAAGCATCAGATTTCAGTATGGAAAAACTAAATGAAAAAACAAGCAACATAGTAACAAGTGGAAAATATGCAAAAGTAGAAAAAGCAGCAAAAAACTTTGCATCAGACATATTCAGAGTAGCCTTTGAAATTAGAGACATATTAGGAGACGAAAAAATACAAAAAGTTTTAACAGCAGACAACTACGAAGCAGATGGACCAGAATTTGCAGAAACAAAACAATACTTAAGTGATACAAAAACAAAATTAGAAGACTTAAAAACACAAATGGTAGAATTCCTAAAAGAAGAAAAAATCAATTCATACATAGAAGCAGAAACAAAAGATTCATCTTCTATTGAATTATACAGAGAATTACTAAAAAAAGACATACAAATGTCAGATTCACAAAAAAATGAATTAGAAACATCTATAGATAAAGTAATATCTATGTTAAGCACAGAAGAAGAAGTAATAAACTTCCTAGTTGAAAACAAAGGAAAATGGAGAATACAAGGTGGACAAATCTTATTTGATACTAACAGTTTAGTTACAAAATACAATGGATATATTCAAAAATTAAGAATATTATAGAAAAAAAAAGGCATAATCCTATAGAGAGGAGAAATAAATGAAGGACACAATTATATCAAAAGATATCTATTATATAGGAGCAGATGACAAAGATATAAGACTATTCGAATCACAATATCATGTACCAAATGGAATGTCCTATAATTCTTACTTAATAAAAGACAATAAAAATGTGGTACTTGACACAATAGATAAAAAAGTCACAAATACATGGTTAGAAAACTTAGAAAGACAATTAACAGGTGAACAAATAGACTATTTAGTAATATCACATTTAGAACCAGATCATGCATACAACATAGGGTTACTTGCAGAAAAATATCCCAATATGAAACTAATAGGAAATGCAATAACTTTTAATATGTTACCAAACTTTTTCGACCTAGACTTAACAAATAGAACAATAGTAGTAAAAGAAGGAGATACCTTAAATATAGGAGAACACACCTTACAATTTTTCATGGCACCAATGGTACATTGGCCAGAAGTAATGGTAACCTATGAGCAAAAAGAAAAAATACTATTTTCAGCAGACGGTTTTGGAAAATTTGGAACCTTAGATACAGATGAAGCTTGGGATTGTGAAGCACGTAGGTATTATTTTGGAATTGTTGGTAAATATGGAAAACAAGTACAAGACTTATTAAAAAAAGCATCAACTTTAGATATAAAAATGATATGTCCTTTACATGGACCAATTTTAAAAGAAAACCTAGAACACTATATAAAGAAATATGACCTTTGGAGTAGTTATAAACCAGAAAGTGAAGGAATATTTATAGCATGTGCATCTATTCATGGAAATACATTAAAAGCAGCAGAAAAACTAGCACAAATACTAGAAGAAAAAGGAGTTAAAAAAGTTATATTAACTGATTTAGCAAGAACAGATATGGCAGAAGCAATAGAAGATGCATTTAGATATGGAAAAATAGTATTAGCTGCATCAAGTTATAATGCTGGTGTATTTACACCAATGGAACAATTTTTATATCATTTAAAAGAAAGAAACTATCAAAATAGAAAAATTGGAATCCTACAAAATGGTTCATGGGCTCCATCAGCTGAAAAGGCAATAAAAGAAATTTTAAAAGATATGAAAGATATTGATATAATTGATGAGACAGTTACAATTAAATCAACAATGAAAGAAAAAGATATTGCTAATCTTGAAAAATTAGCAAGCCTTATAATATAGGAGGTGAACTACATGAAATATAGATGTACAGTATGTGGATATATATATGATGAAGAACAAGAAGGAACAAAGTTTTCAGACTTACCAGAAGATTGGACATGTCCTTTATGTGGAGTAAGTAAAGACTTATTTGAGCCAGTAGAAGAATAAATTTAAAAATAATCACTTCAATTTGTATGAAGTGATTATTTTTTTTCTTTTTCAGTATTATTTTTATCTTTTTCTTTTTTATCTTTATCCTTTAACTCTTTAGGAACAACAATATTTTTAGGTTTGTTTGTAGATTTAGGTGTACCAGCATTTATATGATCATACACAGGTGATATTTCTAAGTTTGAGCCATCTCCAGAAACTATTTCTATATCCTTTTCATCCTTCATAAAAATTACCTCCCCTTATTTTTTTATAAGATTTATTTTTTCTTTTTTTCTCGTTTATCAACAGTAACTTCTTTTTTCAAATCTTGTTTGTCAATAAAACCTTTACTATATAAATCCCTAACATACATAATCAAAGAAAAGGTTGTTGCAATTAAAGCCAAACAGTATAATCCAAAATCTAAGTTTTTCCATATTCCTGAAGATTCATATTGTTTAAATAATAAAGAGATAACAATTGCTACATAAAATAAAACTGTGGCAAGTTTTCCATACCATTTACTATAAACAACAACATCTTTTCCATATAGGAAAGAAGCACCAACAATCATAATAAATTCTTTTAATAAAACAATTAATAAAATCCAAATAGGAATAATTTTATTTACAACTAAAGATGCAAGAGTAGCAATTTGTGTTAATTTATCTGCTAGTGGATCCATTAATTTACCAAAGTTTGAAATTAAGTTAAACTTTCGAGCAATAAAACCATCTAAAATATCTGTTATTCCTGATATTGTAAAAAATATAAAAGCTAGAATATAATTTCCAGTAAATATATAAAATACAATAAAAGGAATTAACAAAAATCTTAAAACAGTTAATGCATTTGGTATATATTTTAACATATAATATTCACCTATTTTACTTCAAATTTTAATTCTTCATTTTGTAAATCTATTTGTACAGTTTGACCATCTAATAGTTCTTTTCTTAATATTTTTTCAGATAACTCATCTTCAACATATTTTTGAATAGCTCTTCTTAAAGGTCGTGCTCCAAATTTAATATCTGTTCCTTTTTCTAAAATGAAACTTTTGGCTTTATCAGTAATCTCCATTTTTATATCTTTATCCTTTAAAGCTTTTATTGTATCAATTAGCATAAGGTCAACAATTTCTAATAATTGTTCATTTGTTAAAGGATCAAAAGCTACAATTTCATCAATTCTATTTAAAAATTCTGGTCTGAATACTTGTTTTAAATTGTCAATTACTTTACCTTTATCTAAGGTTTGTTTTCCAAATCCAATTGAATTTGAATTCAAATTTGAACCAGCATTTGATGTCATTATAATAATTGTATTAGAAAAGTTAACAGTATTTCCTTGACTATCAGTTAATTTACCATCATCTAATACTTGTAGAAGTATATTAAATACATCAGGGTGTGCTTTTTCAATTTCATCTAATAATATTATTGAATATGGTTTTCTTTTTACTTTGTCTGTTAATTGTCCACTATCTTCATATCCAACGTATCCAGGAGGTGCTCCAATTAGTTTAGAGGTTGAGTGACTTTCCATATATTCTGACATATCTATTCTTATAATAGAATCTTCACTTCCAAACATTTCATAAGCTAAACTTTTTGCTAGTTCTGTTTTACCAACTCCTGTTGGACCAACAAAAATAAATGAAGGTGGTCTTTTTGTGCTTTTTAAGCCTGCTCTATTTCTTCTAATAGCTCTAGATACACTACTTACAGCTTCTTGTTGACCAATTATTCTTTTGTGTAGGTTTGTTTCTAAGTTTAATAGTTTTTGTGTTTCTGCTTCTGTAATTTTTTTGACTGGAATTTTAGTCCAACTTTCTATGACACTTGCAATATCTTCTATTGTTATTTGCTTTGGCTTTGTTTTCTTAGTTAATTTATCTATTTCTTCTGTTAATTGACATTCTTTTGTTTTTAGGTCTGCTGCTTTTTGATAGTCTTCTGTTGAGTCTGCTGCAATTACTTCTTCTTTTTCTGTTTGAACTTTTATTAATTCTTGTTTTAATATTTCTAATTTAAATAAGTCTTTGTTTTCTAAGTTAATTCTTGAACATGCTTCATCTAAAATGTCTATTGCTTTATCAGGTAAAAATCTGTCATGTATATATTTTTCTGACATTATAACTGCACTACGTATTACATCTGATGAGATTTTTACTTTGTGATATTGTTCATAGTATTTTTTTATTCCATCTAATATTCCAATTGAGTCATCTATATTTGGTTCTTCTACTAATACTTGTTGAAATCTTCTTTCTAAGGCAGAGTCTTTTTCAATATATTTTCTATATTCTTTTAGAGTAGTTGTTCCAATAAGTTGTAATTCACCATTAGATAAGGCTGGTTTTAAGATGTTTGCTGCATTCATAGAGTGTTCTCCATCTCCAGCACCTATTATGTTGTGGATTTCATCGATTACTAAAATTATATTTCCATATTCTTTGCATTCGTCAATTATGCCTTTCATGCGTGATTCAAATTGTCCTCTGAATTGAGTTCCAGCAATTACTGAGGTCATATCTAATAAGTATACTTCTTTGTTTAATAGTTTTGCAGGAACGTTTTGATTTGCAATTTTGATTGCTAAACCTTGTGCTATTGCTGTCTTTCCAACTCCAGGTTCTCCAATTAAACATGGATTATTTTTAGAACGTCTATTTAATATTTGTACTATTCTTTGTATTTCTTTATCTCTTCCAATTACTATATCTAATTCCTTATTTTTTGCTTTAATTGTAAGGTTCGTTCCAAACGTATCTAAAAACTTTTTCTTTTTGTTGTTGCTTTTTACATTTTTCTTTTTTTCTACTTTTATTCTTTTTTTGGATGAACCTGCTTCTTCTTGTTGTTCACTTGATTTCTTGCCTGAAAACATATTTGCAAAAATTGAACCTAATGGAATTGCAGCTCCTGTTATTTTAGGAGAATTTCCATCTTCAAGTTCATCATTATTTTGTGATGCATCAAAGGTTATTGCACCTTCGAAGTCTTCAATATTTTCTAAATTAATGTTTTCTGCAAAATCTTTAAATATACTTTCAAATTGTTTTGTCATATCTTCTAAATTTACTTTATCTTTTGATAATATTTCGCTTTGTCTAAACAATACTTCATTTGGGTTTATTCCTTTTTCCTTTGCACAATTGTAACAATATCCTTCTAGAGTTTCTTTTCCGTTTTCTATTTTTTTGTAAAAAAGTATTGCTGGATTTTTATTACATTCTGAACATAACATACTTTAAATTCCTCATTTCTTTTTTTTGCATATATATTATAATACCCTAAGATTGTGTTTTAGTCAATAGTTTTATTAAAGTGGTATAAGATTTTAAGCTATTGCAATAAGCATATTGACTAAAAAAATGTAGATGATATAATAAAAATCAAAAGGAGATTAAAAGTGAATATAGTTTTACCAGAAAAAATAAAAATAAGAAAAAAGCAATTAATAATATATTTATCGATAATAACAATTTGTATCATGTCATTAATTATTGCAACATATGTTCAATTCTATGCAAGAATAGATTTTGCAGAAATTATAGGAATTAGGCAAAGAAAAGAAATTGGAGATAAATCAGAAGAACAAATACAAAGCTTAAAACTAGAATTTGGCAATCTATTTAATAATAACTTAATAAATAATAACGAAAATAATAATGACAATAAAAAAGTAGAAAAAGATAAAGAATTAGTATATACAAAATATAGTAACAAACAAAGTAAAGACAATTTATATGAATTAAACATAAATATACCATATATAAACATAAATAATGAAATAGCAATAAATTATAATAAAGAAATAGAAGATATATTTCTATCAAAAGTAAGAGAAATTATAGAAGATAAAAACAAAAAAGTAATTTTTACAGTAGAATATGTGGCAAATATACATGATGATATTTTATCACTTGCAATACGTTCAAACCTAAAAGAAGGAACAAGTGCACAAAGAGTGATTATACAAACCTATAATTATGATCTTAGAAATAATAAAGAAATAACTTTAGAAGAAATAATTAGATTAGAAAAACTTGAAACAAGTTTGTTACAAGAAAAAATAAAAGATACAATAAAAGAAGAAGAAAAAAAGGTACAAGCTTTAAAACAATTAGGGTATCAAATCTTTGAAAGAGATATAAAAAGTGAGATGTATAATATAGAAAACTCAAAACAATATTATTATACTGGAAAGGAATTATATATTATTTATGCATATGGTAAAGATGAAATAACAAGTGAATTAGATTTAGTAATAATTTAAGAAGAGACAAAAAGCTACAATCGCTAGCCATTTGAGATTTTCTCCTTACAGTCGAAAACTCAAATCGGGCGAGAACAAATTAAAGAAAATGAAAGATTTTCTTATTTGTTCTATTTTAGGAAAGTTATTATGGTATGATAACTTTCTGTAGAAGATAAATATAGTATAAGATAGATTTTTTAGATACAAAAAAATGAGACAATTAGGATTATCCTAACTGTCTCATTTGAAAATAAAAGGGGATGTTTTTAATTTTAAATCAGTTTGTTTACTGATTATGATTGTATTTTAACAATTTATTTTGTCCATTGTGTGAACTGGAAGTGAAAAATTAAATATTTTTTAAGGTTGTTCACCTAAAGTTATTGTTAATTCTTTTTCTTGACCATTTCTATTTATTTTTATTTTCATTTCATCACCAATTTTATGGCTATTTTTAATTTCGTTTAGTTCATCCATTTTTGTAACTTTTTTTCCATCAGCTTCTACTATAACATCACCTATTTTTATTCCAGCTTTTTCTCCTGCTGAAAAATCATCAATTGATTTTATATATATTCCAATTACTAAATTATAATTTTTTGCAGTTTTTTCATCTAAGTCAATTCCAGAAATTCCTATATATGGTCTTTTGACTTTGCTATATTGAATTAGTTGTGAAGTTATGTCAGTTGTAGAGTTTATTGGAATTGCAAAGCCCATTCCTTCAATTCCTGTTCCTGAAAGTTTTAATGTATTTATACCAACAACTTTTCCTTCATTGTTTACTAAGGCTCCACCACTATTACCAGAGTTTATTGCTGCATCTGTTTGTATTAAATTATATTTTTTTCCTTCTGAATCTGTAACCTCTCTATTTATTGCACTTATTACTCCACAAGTAATGCTACTTTGCATTCCTAATGGGTTTCCAACTGCCATTGCAAACTCTCCAACTTTTATGCTATCTGAATCTGCAAATTCAGCTTTTGCTAAATTGTCTTTGTCTATTTTTATAACTGCTAAGTCAGTTTGTTGATCTGTTCCTATTATTTTTGCTTCATATTCTTTTTCTTCATTAAATAGTGTTACTGTTAGTTTGGTTGCTTCTGATACTGAGTAATATGCTTCAGATGAAGATGTTGCTACTATATGGTTATTTGTTAAAATATATCCATCTTCACTTATTATTATTCCTGATCCTGTTGCTGTAGCTGTTGAGGTTTGCCCTCTATTTCCAAACATAGTTATTAGAGAATTTACACTGTATTCTACTTTTATTCCTACTATTGATGGTAGAATTTTATTTGCAGCATATATAGATGTGTCAGAATAGTTTTCTAAGGATGTTTGTGAAACATAACCACTATTTTCAAGATTTTTTGTATTTTGTGTTGTAGATGTTATGTTATTATTTATTATTTTTTCTTTTATTGTTGGAATTCCAAAACATGTTCCTAATACTACAGAACAACCTAATACACCACTAAAAAACGGTAATAAAATATTTCTCCCAAAACTGAAGCTATTTTTATTTTTTTCTTGTTTGTATACATCTTTGTATGTATTTTGATTTTTTACTGTTTTGAATCCTTGTGGATTTTCTTTGTTTTCTTCCATTTTTTAACCTCCAAAATTATTTGATTTCTTATATCATATCCTATTGTAAGAATATAATACAATACCTTTGTGAAATTTTTGTGAAATATTTATAAATTTTTATATTTTTTTAAGAGTTACCTACAGAGATTCTTAAGTTAAAGATAGATATATGTTTTTTTTTGACTTTTAAACTAAATACAAATTATATCAATTTAAATTAATTATATTTTACAAATTAAAAGTCAATAGAATTAAGGTAATCGATTAAAATTTTAATTATTTATTTGTAATTATAAAATCTACTCGCTCCCAAAGGATTATAATTATTTATTGTTTTCGTTGCCCCATTCTCAAAATTCTATAGAAAAGTTTTCTAACTTTTCTAAGAATTTTGGAACGGTTACCCCGGAGTCACTCAAAAATAAATAATTATAATCCTTCTCGCACTATTCTTAATTAAATATAAACAAATAAAAAATTAAAATTATAAACGATTTCCTTACAAAAAAATTATATATCTATCTTTAACTTATAATTATGTGTAATTATTTTAAGATGGCCTAGATATGAACAATAACAAAATATTATTAAAATTTCATGCAATTAATAGAAAATAGTTGAAAAAATAAAAAAATAAAATTATAATAAAAAAGTAAAGAAAAAGCATAAGGAGGAAACATAATGAAAATAAAAAAAAATCAGAAAGGTATAACACAAATAACCTTAATAATAACAATAATTATATTATTAATAATTGCAGGAATAGGTATACATACTGGAACAGATAGTTTAAACAAAGTTAAATTAGAAGAAATAAAAACAAACATGTTACTAATAGAAGCAAAAGCAAGAGAATATGTAGAAGAAGCAAACTTTAAAATTGGAAAAGAAACAGAAGAAGTAAAAATAGAAGAAATAAAAAGAGAAATATATGAAACAAAAGGAAAACTAAAAAAAGCTAGTAACGAAAACCTAAAAACAGAAACAGAAAATATACCAATTAACAATTGTTACATCATAACAAAAGAAACCTTAGAAAAATGGGGATTAAATAAAATAAAAATAGATGAAAATAAACAAGAAAAATACCTAATAGAATTTAATGAAAAAGAAATAAAAGTAGAAATTTATAATACAAAAGGGTATGAAGGAAAATATTCCTTAACAGATTTAGTAAATTAAAAAAGAAGGAAAGAAAATGAAAGAAAAAGAAGAAGAAAGACTAAAAATTCTAAAAGAAACGGAAAAAGCTTTACATCAAAAAGGTTTTAATAATATATGTGGAATAGATGAAGCAGGAAGGGGACCTTTAGCAGGACCAGTAGTAATTGCTGGAGTAATAATGCCAGAGACTTCTATGATAGAAGGAGTTAATGACTCAAAAAAAATATCAGAAAAGAAGAGAGAAAAATTATATGACATAATTCTTGCAGAAGCAATAAGTTATTCTGTTGCAATAATTGAGCATCAAATAATAGATGATATTAATATATTAAATGCAACTAAACAAGGACTAACAGAAGTAATAGATGGACTAAAAGTTAAGCCAGATTTAATAATAGTAGACGCATTAACACATATAAATACAAGAGGAATACCATACGAATCAATTATAAAAGGAGATGCAAAATGTTATAGTATAGCAGCTGCATCAATAATTGCAAAAGTAACAAGAGATAGAATAATGAGACAATGGGATGAAATATATCCACAATATGGTTTTGTAAATCATAAAGGATATGGAACAGCAAAACATATATCAGCTATAAAAGAATATGGATTATGTCCTATACATAGAGCAAGTTTTACCAAAAATTTTATATAATGGAAAGTCATGTAAAATTCCATTAAATAAAATACCTTATACATAAATTTATTTCATAAATTTGACACATGAACAAATTAACGAAAAGCCAAAGGGAAAAGTTAAAATTATGCTAAAGTTAAGGCTTTTAGATCTGTTCTAGAAGAAAGTAGTGAAAAGCATGAATATATTAGATATAATTGAAAAGAAAAGAGACAAAAAGGAATTAGCAAAAGAAGAAATAGAATTTTTTATAAAAAAATATACAGAAAACAAAATAACAGACTATCAAGCAGCAGCACTTATTATGGCTATATTCATAAATAGTATGACAAAGGAAGAAACAACAAATTTAACCTTATCAATGGCTCATTCAGGAGAAATACTAGATTTATCAAATCTAAATAGTATTATTGTTGATAAACACTCAACAGGAGGAGTAGGAGATAAAGTATCACTAATTTTATTACCATTAGTTGCATCAATTGGAGTTCCAGTTGCGAAAATGTCTGGCAGAGGACTAGGATTTACAGGAGGAACAGTTGATAAATTAGAGTCAATTCCAGGATATAAAACCTCAATAGGGATGGAGGATTTTATACAAAATATAAAAGAAATCGGAATAAGCATGATATCTCAAACTCTAAACTTAGCACCAGCAGATAAAAAGATATATGCACTACGTGATAGCATTTCATGTGTAGAAAGTATACCACTAATAGCTTCAAGTATAATGAGTAAGAAAATTGCAAGTGGAGCTCAAAAAATTGTTTTAGATGTAACAGTTGGGAGTGGTGCTTTTATGAAGAATCTTAGTAATGCAGAACAGTTATCTAAAAAGATGATAGATATAGGAAAACTTGCAGATAGGCAGACAGTTTGTGTTTTAACAAATATGGAAGAACCTTTAGGGTTAGCTATTGGAAATTCTTTAGAAGTAATAGAAGCAATTAAATTTTTAAAAGGAGAAATGCAAGAAGATGTAAAAAAAGTAGTACTAGAACTTGGTTCATATATGATTAAACTTGCAGGATTAGGAGAAAACCTTGATAAAAATAAAGAGTTATTATTAGAAAATATTTCAAATAGAAAAGCTTATAAAAAATTAGTACAACTTGTAGAAACACAAGGAGGAGATATAAGTTATATAGAAAATACAGATAAGTTTGAAAAAGCTTCAATTATAGAACCTGTATATTGTAATAAATCTGGCTATATTAGTAAACTTGACGCAAAAGAGATTGGAAAAATAGCTTGTGGACTAGGTGCTGGAAGAATAAGAAAAGAAGATGAAATAGATAAAAGTGTAGGTATTATTCTAAATAAAAAAGTTGGAAATAAAGTTAAAGAAGGAGAGGTTATTGCATATATTCATTCAAACAATTATGAAAAAATGTTAAAGGCCAAAAAAGAATTAGAAGAAATTATTGAAATTTCAAAGAACAAAGTAAATTTAATTCCAACAATATTAAAAGTAATTGAAGCATAATAATTATTTATTATATTGTAAGAAGTAAGAAATTAAGCCTTTTAGAAAGTTATGGAAAAGGTGAAAAAATAATTGAAAAAAATCTATTATATGTTATAATTAATTTGATAAAAAATATACTGAAAGGAAGAAGAAATAAAATGGACGAAAAAGAAGTAAAGGAAAAAACAAATAAAAAACATCATGGAAAAGATCAAATATTTGTAAAAATAATGGCTGGATTCTTAGCTTTATTAATGGTATTAGCAACAGGAGGAACACTAATATTTGCATTAATGGCATAAAAGGAGAAAAATATGGTAATAAATTTAGGTATGAATTGGGAGAATTTTTTCAAAGATAACATACTAGGATATATAAAAACCTTACAAACAAATCCCTTTGAATTAGTTACTCTAATATTAGACTTAACAATAGTAATATTTTTAGTATACTGTTTTTTTAAAGTTGTTAGAGGATCAAGAGCGTGGCAACTAATAAAAGGAATAGCACTACTAATAATTGCAACTTGGATAAGTGGATTATTTAATTTAAGAATATTAAATTGGATATTAACTGGAATAATGAACCTAGGAGTAATAGCAATAATAGTAATATTCCAACCAGAACTAAGAAGAGGATTAGAACAATTAGGGACAAATAAATTAACTAAATTTTTTGGCATAGACAAAGATTTAGCTACAAAAACAAAAGAAGACATATATAAAATAGTAATTGCGGCAACAGAATTATCAAAAACAAAAACTGGAGCTTTAATAGTAATAGAAAGAGACATACAAATTCAAGACATAATAGCAACAGGAATACCGATGAATGCAGATGTTTCACCACAATTACTAGTAAATATATTTGAACCCAAAACCCCTTTACATGATGGAGCAGTTATAATATCTGGCAACAAAATAGCATCAGCAGCATGTGTTTTACCCTTAGCAGATGACAAAGATATTGCAAGAGAATTAGGAACTAGACATAGAGCAGCAATAGGTATATCTAAAGAATCAGATAGTATAGTAATTATAGTATCAGAAGAAACTGGAAAAATATCAGTAGCTAAAGATGGTACTCTAATTGCAGATTTAAGAGAAGATGTACTTAAAAAAATACTAATTAGTAATGTAGTTACAAAGAGATTTACAATAGAAAAAAAAGAACGAAAAGATACGTTAAAAAAGATTAAAGAAAAACGAAAAGAAACAACACAAGAAATTAAAGAAGAAAATAATGAAGTAAAAAAGTAAAAAGTCGCTTAAGTGCGACTTTTATATTATAATAGGAAACTCATGCTGACTTTCCATTATATGAAATACCTTTTACACAAATTTATCTTTTAAATTTGTTCTTAATAAGGGAAAAAATTGAAAAATAATTGTAATTTGGTATTGTTAAATGCATTGAGGAAGGAATAAGATTAAGGATGAGAAATATAAAATTAATTATAGAATATGATGGTAAAGATTTTAATGGATGGCAAAAGCAAAAAGATAAGCTTAATATTCAAGGAACAATAGAAAAAGCAATAGAGCAAATAACGGGAGAAGAAATAGAATTAATGGCTTCAGGAAGAACAGATAGAGGTGTACATGCAATAGGACAAGTTGCAAATTTTAAAACAAATTCTAAAATTCCAATAGAAAAATTTCCAATTGCAATAAATACAAATTTGAAAAAATCTATAATAATAAAATCAGCTGAAGAAGTAGACGAGAGATTTCATAGTAGATTAAATTGCAAAAAGAAAACCTATAGATATGTGATAAATAATTCAGAATATGGAACTGCTATATATAGGAATTTAGAAACACATATTCCTAAGAAATTAAATATTAAGAAAATGCAAGAAGCAATAAAATATTTTGAAGGAGAGCATGACTTTAAAGCTTTTAGAGCTAGTGGTACAAGTAGCAAAAGCAGTATAAGAACAATTTATAAAGCAGAAGTAATGCAAATGCCAGATAATAAAATTTGGATACAATTAACAGGGAATGGTTTTTTATATAATATGGTAAGAATAATTGCTGGAACAATAGTAGATGTAGGACTTGAAAAAATATTACCAGAAGATATAGAAAAAATAATAAAGTCAAAAAATAGAGAAGAAGCGGGAAAAACCTTACCACCTCAGGGACTATATTTGGTAAGTGTAAAATATGATTAGAAATTACTAAATAACGTTATAGTCTATTTTGCAAGTAACAATTAAATATGTAAAGCATAAAATATAATAAAATTGATAAAGGAAAACTAAGTTTGAAGAATATCCAGTATTCAGAAGGATTAATCGAATTTTGTGCCTTGGAAAGGAAGGGTTTGTAAATATGAATACTTTACTTATATTTTTTGCTCTACCAATAGCAACAATTATTATTTCTATTGCTTTACAGAAAATATTAAAATGTCCACCATTAGTGGCAGGAATTATATTTGCAATTTTTTTGATTGTTACATTTATAGTAAATAATTTGAACTTCTTGATTGCAACAATTATATACACAATCATAAGTTTTATTACTGCAATATTAGTTTGTGTATTTTGTAAGCTTTTAAAGAGGTTTGGAAGTTTAGATTGTTCTAGTTGTAGAATTTGTGATAATAACCAAGAATCACAAGCTTTTAATGATACAATTACTATTGATAGTGCATTTCGAAATAATGATAATAATGGTGTATTAACTTTAAATGCTTTCTCAAATGGAAATGGTAATTGCAGTTGTTCTAATAATAATGATAGTTGTAATTGTAATTGCTCTAATAACAATAATAATTGTTGTGGTAATAGTAATAATAATTGTAGTTCTAATAATTTATTAAATGCTAGAATAAATGTAATACCTAATCAAAATACAAATGGTAGAACAGGTTGTTTATGTGGAAATTATAGAAGGAGATAAAATACATACTAATTAAGAATAATAAAAATATAGCTGAACTATACCCGAAAATAGGATGCTTTCCAGCTATATTTTAATTATTTCTAAAGCTATTTCGGTCACTTTCAAAATCTCTTAAATATTGTTAGAGTAGTCTTGATATATATAATTTATTCTAATTTTAAGCAGTAATATAATTGAAAAAAGTAAAATAATATGTTATTATATAATAACTAACTCGAAAGGAAAAAGAAATGTTAGAAATTATAGAAGAAACTTTAATAGATTCAATAAAACTAATACCATTTTTATTTATAACATATTTAATTATGGAATATATTGAACATAAAACAAGTGAGCATTCAAAAGAAACGATAAAAAAATCGGGAAGATTTGGTCCACTAATAGGAAGTTTGCTAGGAATATTTCCACAATGTGGTTTTTCTGTATCTGCAACAAACCTATATGCTGCAAGGGTAATAACTTTAGGAACTTTAATTTCTGTATATTTATCAACATCAGATGAAATGTTACCTATTTTTATATCAGAATCAGTTCCAATTGAAATAATACTAAAAATTTTACTAATTAAATTCATAGTAGGATTTATAGCAGGTTTTATAATAGATTTCATATTAAGAAAAGTCAAAAAGAATAAAACTGAAGAAGAAAAAATTATGGATTTATGTGAAAAGGAACATTGTCATTGCAAAGATAGCATTATAAAATCAGCATTAAAGCATACTTTACATATTTTTATATTTATTATAATAATTTCGTTAATAATTAATATTTTAATTTATTTTATAGGAGAAGATACTATAAGAGGAGCTTTACAGAATAAGCCTGTAATTGGTCCAATTATATCTGGATTAATAGGACTTATCCCTAATTGTGCAGCTTCAGTAATTATTACACAAATGTATTTAGAAAAAGTTATAACTTTTTCAACTTTAATTTCTGGTCTTTTAGTTGGAGCAGGGGTGGGACTAGCAGTATTGTTTAAAACTAATAAAGGAATTAAAGAAAATGTAAAAGTTACTTTATTGTTATATTTTATTGGAGTAACAATAGGAATAATAATGGAAATGTTTAAAATTATAATATAATGATTTTTTAAAAGATGAAAATAAAAAGAAAATCCTTTAGTGTAAGAGTAATTATACCAATAACTCTCAATAAAGGATTTGTTTTATATTCTAGGAAAGTTATCATGGAATGATAACTTTCTGCAAGAATACATTGTACACAAATTTATTTAATAAATTTGTTCTATTTTAATCTTTCTTTTTTAAATCTATAACAATAGCATCTTCGTTATCAAATAAATATTTAGAATCAGTTATATCTGTTTGAATTGGATTATATTCATCCTTTTCATCTTTAAAATTTACATTTTTAAAATCAAATTTTTCTTTTTTAAATTTAGATAATAAATCACTATTATCTTCAGTTGATGTAGTAACTCCATCAGAGTATTTTCCAAAATCGAAACTTTTTAATTTATGGAATTCTTTATATTTTGATTCTAAGTAATTTAATTTAGATTGACCAACCATAGGTTTACCATTACTTCCACGAATTTTATAGGCACAGTCTTTGGCACTAAAGGTTTGCATTTTCCCAGGTTTAAAATATTTTACATATTCCCATTTTACACTTCCCCATTTCTTATCATATTCTAATTTTTCCATATCCATACTATTAGAATATGTCCATTCTCTTCTAGTACCAAATTCATCAGACCACCATTCTAGTTCTTCAATAGATCCTCCACCTGTAAATATTTTATTTGCACAGTTAGATAAGATTACAGTTTTATAATTTTCTTTCAAATCAGCAGGTTCCAATTGTGAAAGTGTTTGTGATGAAATTGTAGTTGCAATTTTGTATTTTCTATACATTGTAAAAATTGCTTCTGTTTCTTTGCATATGAAGTCTGGAAATTCATCAAGATAAAAGAAGTGAGGGAGTCTCGAATTTTCAGATCCAGGTCTCCTAAATACAGCATTTTGCATTGAAATTAAGAAAAATAATCCAAAGGCTTTATGTGCAGAAGCACCTAAATCGCCACGTCTAGTACAGATGAAAGTTATTTCTCCATTTGCAAGCATTTTGTCAAAATCTAAATTTTCGTGTCTATTACATAATACATTTTTTACTCCAGGAATTCTAAGTAAATTGTCTAATTGAGTAACAGTTAAAAATAAATATTTTTCAATATTACTTTTTCCAGGGGCGTTATGATAAAAGTTCTTTTTAAAATATGTAAGTTGTATTGCATATTTTTCTTTTAATTCTTCATCTTGTGCCATAATTTCACACATTTTTTCAATCAAATCGAAATTATTAAACATTTTTAACATGTCTTCCATATTAGGTAATAAACCATCATTCATTTTTGGATACATTTCTTTTAAAAGCATTGCTAAATTTTCAATAGCTTGAATTGTCATATCATCTCTATAAGCTTCTCCGATATCATCATGTGTTATACGATACATTGCTTTTAAGGCAGAAGATATGGTAACAGCAATTTTAGAAGGATCATCATATATAAAAGGATTAAGTCCAATAGATTGAGAATTAGTTGGATCAATTATGTTATAATTAAAACTAAAATTGCTACATACATCCATCATGTGGTTTAGTACTTCTGAATCAGGAGACATTAGTGTTAAACCAAGGTCTTTATAAATTGTTTCATTTCCTAAAGTACCTAAGGTTAATTTCTTCAAGTAGGCTTTAAAGATTTGTTCTTTTCCAGTAGCAGGTGATATCATATTTAATGAAAAATTATAATTCATATATTCATTATCATAAGGTGCATTTATATATGCAATTTTTGTTTTTAAGGCTGTAAATCCTAGTTCTTTTGCAGATTCTCTAAAGAAAAACTTTTTTTCTAAGTCACGTGCTATAAGTGGCTCGAAAACAAGCGAAGTTTTTCCAGTTCCAGATCCTCCACATACAAAGGTTGATTGATATCTTGAAGTTTCAGGAAAAGATATACTTTTTCCTGTTTCTAAATCCTGACCAAAATATAATTCACAAGTATATGGACCTAAACCATCCTTTGTGGTAGATAGGTCAATTCCACCATAATCCCAAATAGAACGTGTTCTATCTTTACTATCGTTAATGTCAAAATATAACCAGTTAAATAATGGATATATTGTAGTTAAAGGCAAATATAAGGAAATACTTGTAAAGGCACGTGTAACCAAATCTGAAAAGTCTGTAATTAGTTCTGTATAATTTGGTACAGAAAATAGTAATAACCAGGCTCCTCTATTTAGCCATTGAGTAAACATAGAAATTGCTATTATATATAAACCTATTGCATATAAATAAAATAGAGTAACTTTTTGCTTTTTTGATGTTGAAAATTTTGAAGGTCCTGAAAACAAAAATGCTAACATAGGACATGCTAAAGCAAAGGTATATGCTATTGGTCCCCAATAAGAATAAGATACTCCAGTAAAAATCATTAGTAACATTTCAACTATTCTATCTATTGCTAAATATACTGTTATTAGTGTAAATAAATAGGTTGCAAAAGTATTTCTATCAGTATTTAATTTTTTTAGAAATTTATCTATATATTTCATGAAAAAATCCTTTCAATTTTAAAATATTACATATATATTATCCTATAAAATAGCGAAAAAAACAAGTATTTTGTAGAAAATAATTTGTTTTTTTATGATTAATTTATGATAATGTCTTAAGTAGTAACTTTAGAAAATGTCCC